>NZ_JBSFPS010000051.1:0-42430 GCF_053588315.1 Streptosporangium sp. NPDC003464
GGTCCGCGACTTCGCCGAGGTGCGCTCCGGCGGGGTGGTCACCAGAGACGTCGCCTCGGCGGCGCTGAACCTCTACGACTCATGGCCGGCGCCGTCGCCGTGCCGTCCCCCAGAGGTCAGCGGGCGGGCCGGCGGGGGTGCGGCGGGTCCGGCCGCCCACTAAATTTCATCACTTGTTGATTTTCTGGCCGGCGCGGCCTAACGTTGCAGGCACGCACTGGTTGCAGTGATGCAAGGAGTTGGCCGATGGGACCCCTGGACGGCGCGGAGCGCGACCGGCTGGCCGACGACATCGGCGACTTCCGGCGGGCCCTGATCCCCGGCACCGTGCTCCAGCTGCTGCGCGGGTTCGAGGGCGAGGAACCCTCCGTGATCCAGATCGCCACCCTCTACGTTCTCGACCGCCCCGATCCCCCGACGCTCCGCGAGCTCGCCGGGCGCATCGACCGCTCGGTCTCGGCCACCAGCCGCCTGGTCGACCGGCTCGTACGGCGGGGCCTGGTCGGCCGCCACAGCGACCCCGGCGACCGGCGGGTCCGGCGGATCGCCCTCACCGCTGACGGCGCGGGCTTCCTGCGGGGCTTCGAGCGCGCCAGGGCGGACGCCCAGTTCGAGGTCATGGCCCATCTCACCGCCGACGAACGCGAGCTCGTGATCCGGGCCATGGCGCTGCTCGGCGAAGCCTCAAGGAGACGCACCCATGCGCACCCCACTCGTCCTGAAATTTGATGACATCAGGGCAGAGATGCTGCCCCTCGTCGGCGGGAAGGCCGCCAACCTCGGCGTGCTCACCGCCGCCGGCCTCCCGGTCCCGCCGGGACTGTGCGTCACCACCGAGGCCTACCGCAGGGTCACCGGGCAGGCCGGCCTCGACGGCGTGCTCGACGCCCTGGCCCGCACCCCCGCCTCGGACGTCGGGGCCCTGAACGGGCTGGCCGCGCGGGCCCGCGAGCTCGTGCTCTCCGCCCCGGTCCCCGATGACATCGCCGACACCGTACGGCGCAGCGCGCACGGCCCCGTCGCGGTCCGCTCCTCCGCCACCGCCGAGGACCTGCCGCACGCCAGTTTCGCCGGGCAGCAGGACACCTACCTCAATGTGATCGGCGACGAGGCCGTGCTGGAGGCGGTCCGGCGCTGCTGGGCCTCGCTCTGGACCGACCGGGCGGTGGCCTACCGCGCCGCCAACGGCATCGACCACCGGACCGTGCTGCTGGCCGTCGTGATCCAGGAGATGGTCCAGTCGGAGGTCGCCGGGGTGATGTTCACCGCCAACCCGGTCACCGGGCGGCGGCACGAGGCGGTGATCGACGCCGGCCCGGGGCTGGGCGAGGCCGTGGTCTCCGGCGCGGTCAACCCCGACCACTACGTGGTCGACACCGCCACCGGCCGGATCACCGAGCGCCGGCTGGGCGACAAGCGGCTGGCCGTACGGTCCCTGCCCGGCGGCGGGGTGGAGCACGTCGAGACCGGGATGGAGGGGGCCTGCGTCACCGACGCCCAGATCAGGGCGCTGGCCGAGCTGGGCGGCCGGGTCGAGGCCCACTACGGCTCGCCGCAGGACACCGAGTGGGCCATCGACGCCGACGGCACGCTGTGGCTGACCCAGTCCCGCCCGATCACCACGCTCTTCCCGATCCCCCGGCACGCCGAGCCCTCGGCGGCGGGTCCCGCGCCGGACGGGCCCGCCGACGCCGGCGGGACACGGATCTACTTCTCCTTCAGCGTCGCCCAGGGCATCTACGCGCCGATCACCCCGATGGGCGTGTCGGCCTTCCGGCTGCTGTCGTCGTCGGCCGCCGACCTGCTGGGGGCCCCGGTGGCCGACCGGGTCGGCGGGGCGCCGCTGCTGGCCGAGGCGGGCGGGCGGGTGTTCATCGACGTCACGGGGATGATGCGCAGCCGGGTGGGCCGGGCGCTCTTCCCCCGGGTGCTCGACGTGATGGAGGCCAGGTCCGCCGAGGTGCTGCGCGGCCTGTCCGGCGATCCCCGCTTCAGCGTGACCCAGCGCTCGGTACGGCCCGCCCTGCGCAGGCTCGCCAGGAACGCGGCCCGCTTCCGCATCCCGCAGCGGGCCGTGCAGGCCGTGCTGGACCCGGCGTCCGCGCGCAGGCGCGCCGACCGGCTCGGCGCGGAGCTGCGGACACGGCTGGCGTCCCCGCCGGACGCCACCCCCCTCCAGCGGCTCGACCGCGTCGAGTGGATCCTGGGCGGCCGGGCCGTCTCGGTGCTGCCCCAGGTCCTGCCGGGCCCGGCGGCCGGGTTCGCCATGCTCGGCCTGGCCTACCGCCTCCTCGGCGACCACGCCCGGCCCGGTGAGCTCCAGACGGTCCTGCGCGGGCTGCCGCACAACGTGACCACCGAGATGGACCTGGCCCTGTGGCATCTGGCCACCCGGATCCGCGCCGACCGGGAGGCCGCCGACCTGCTGCTCGGCACCCCGCCGGCCGGGCTGGCCGGCCGCTTCCACGCCGGGTCGCTGCCCGGTGTGGTGGAGCGGGGTCTGAAGGAGTTCCTGTCCGTCTACGGCGTCCGCGCGGTCGCCGAGATCGACCTCGGGGTGCCCCGCTGGTCGGAGGACCCGACGCACGTCCTCGGCGTCCTGGCCAACTACCTCCGACTGGAGGACGCCGCGCTCTCCCCCGACGCCCTGTTCGCCAAGGGCGCCGCGGAGGCCGCGCTCATGATCAAAACGCTGGGCGCCCGCGTGGGAGGCGTCCGGGGCCGGGCCGTCCGCTTCGCCCTCGGCCGGACCCGGGCGCTGGCCGGCCTGCGCGAGCTGCCCAAGTTCTACATGGTCACCATCCTGGCCGCCATGCGCGCCGAGCTCATGACGGTCGGCGCCGACCTGTCCGCCCGCGGCCTGCTGTCCGCCCCCGACGACGTCTTCTTCCTGACCGCCAGGGAGGTCCGGGCCGCCCTCACCGGCGCGGAGCCCTCGGCGGCCGGAGCCGTGGCGGCCACGTCCGCGGCCGGCGCCCCGCACGCCCGCGCCGCCGCCCCGGAACCCCCCGCCGGTGCGGTCGCGTCGCGGCCCGGCGGCGCGGTCGCGTCGCGGCCCGCCACGCTGCGGGCGCTCGTCTCCGGACGGCGCGAGGAGGCCGCACGCGAGCGGCGCCGCAGGCACCTGCCGCGTGTCCTGCTGTCGGACGGCACCGAACCCGAGGCCGTCGCCACCGCGGCCCCGGTCGACGGCGCGCTGACCGGCACCCCCGCCTCGGCGGGCAGCGTCACGGGGACCGCCAGGGTGGTCCTCGACCCGGTCGGCGCCCATCTGGAGCCCGGCGAGATCCTGGTCTGCCCCTCCACCGACCCCGGCTGGACCCCGCTGTTCCTCACCGCGGGCGGCCTGGTGATGGAGATGGGCGGCGCCAACTCCCACGGCGCGGTGGTCGCCCGCGAGTACGGCATCCCGGCCGTCGTGGGCGTCGCCCGCGCGACCGAGCACGTCGTCACCGGCCGGCGGATCACCGTGGACGGCACCTCGGGCGCGGTGATCATCGACTGAGCCGCCGTCCCCGCCGGCTATCGATCCACTCATAGCCCGGCAAATACCAGCAAACAGGAGCCACCATTGACAGCCCCCGAATAGACAGGCCATTTTGTCGGAGGAAGTAACGGCGGTTGAGCCGTCATCAATCGCCTCTCACTTACTCGGAGAGGCGACATCCTTCGGCCGTCGGGGATATGCACGGCATTCGAACTCTTTCCGGTTTCAGTGGTGTCGTGGATTTACTGAGGAATACGCCCGTGAAAAGTTCTCGGGCGCATGGCCCGACATCCGGCGCGCTCAGGCGCGCGCCGCCCCGGCGGGCCCTCCCGCGAGGCCCGGGCCGGGTTCAGGCCCGGGCGAGGTCCTGGAGGTCACCGGCCTGTGGGGACCGCCGCCGCCGAGGGACGCAGCTCCCCCGACCCCCTGGTGATCAGGCGGGTGGGCACCACGACGGTCCGGGCCCTGGACCGCTCGCCGTCCAGCCGGGCCATCAGCAGCTCCGCCGCCGCGCGCCCGATGGCCGCGGGGTCCTGCGCGACCACGGTCAGCGCGGGCTCCAGCACCTCCGCGAGGGGCAGGTCGTCGAAGCCGACCACCGCCATGTCCCGGCGGCCGAGCCTGGCCAGCCCGAGGACCACGCCGGTCGCGGCGGAGTCGTCGGCCGCGAACACCGCCGTCACCGGGCTCCTGGCGCCGAGCAGCCGGGTGACGGCCGCCGCCGCGGCCTCGTGGTCGTGACCGATCTCCACCAGGGTCCGGTCGAACCCGATCCCGGCCTCGGCCAGCGCGTCACGATAGCCCTGCAGCCGCTCCCGGCGCGTGTAGAGCTCGGGCAGGTCCCCGACGAACGCGATCCTCCGGTGCCCGTGAGCGATCATGTGCGCGACGCCCGAACGCGCCCCCTCCCGGTTGGAGGAGACCACGGAGTCGGCCGTGAGCCCGCTGGCGGGCCGGTCGAGGAAGAGCAGCGGCAGGCCCGCCGCCCGTTCGGCCCGCAGGTGGCGATGGTCGCTGTCGGCGGAGGGCACCACGATGAGCGCGGTGACCCGCCGGGCCAGGAAGGTCGAGATCAGCGAGCGCTCGCGCTCGGCCGTCTCCGCCGAGGAGCCGACGATGAGCGTCAGGCCGCGGGCCCGCACCGCGCTCTCGAACCCGCCGGCGACGGTCCCGAAGAAGGGGTTGCCCATGTCAGGGATGACCAGCCCGACTGTGGAGTCGCGCGCGCCCACCCGCATGTTGCGCGCCATGAGGTTCGGCTGGAACCCCAGCCTGCCCATGGCCTCCAGGATGCGCTCGCGGGTCTCGGCGGCCACCGGGCCGTCGTCGTTGACCACCCGCGAGACGGTCTTGGCGGTGACACCGACCTCGCGGGCCACATCCGTCATGGTGGCGCGGCGAACCTTGGACATGGATCACCGCTCTTCTCGTCGGGGGCACGGCGTCGGAAACAGGCTAAAGGGTGCTCACCTACCTCCGGCACGCCAACCTCAGGAGAGACCGACGGCGCGGGTCGCCCCCTCGTCGGTGACGACCGCGCCCCTGCCCGTCTCCGCCTGCGACGCTCCCGTCATGATCGCGACCACCTCGGCCATGCTGTTACGCCGGGGGCGCGCATGCTTAAAGGCATCGAGTACTCCCTGGTGGGTCTGGGAGGTTCAAAATGTCAACGTTGACACATGTCAACGTTGACATCCGCTGCCATGGATGATGGGGTCCGCGAAAGGAAACGTCAATGCCTTACCGCTGCAACGGATCGGCAACGCCACCGGACCGCGTCGCGTCGCCCGCCCCAGAAAGGCAAGTCCCATGCCCCCCACCCAGGTAGCCGTGCTCGGTGAGTGCGTCGCCGACGCCTTCACGACCGGGAGCCCCGCGCAGGGCGAGCTCGCCCTGCGCGTCCTTCCCGGCGGGAGCCCGGCGAACACCGCCGTGGCCCTCTCCCGCCTCGGCACCCCCACCCGCTTCCTCGGCCGCATCTCGCGGGACTCCTTCGGCGCCCTGTTCCGCGCCCACCTCGGCGCCTCCGGGGTCGACCTGACCGGCTGCGTCGCCGCCGACGAGCCCAGCACGCTGGCGGTGGCGACGCTGGACGGGTCGGGGCAGGCCGTCTACACCTTCTACGCGAAGGGCTCCGCCGACTGGCAGTGGAGCACGGCGGAGCTGACCGCCGACCGGCTCGGCGACGTCTCCTGCCTGCACACCGGTTCCATGGCCCTGGTCGGCGCCCCCGGCGCGGAGCGCGTCGAGGAACTGCTGGCCAGGACCGCCCCCCACGCCACCGTCTCGATCGACCCCAACGTGCGCGCCGCGTTCGTCGACCTGGCCGTCTACCGGGAGCGGATGCCCGTGTGGTGCGCGCTGGCCGACCTCGTCAAGCTCAGCGACGACGACCTGGAACAGATCCACCCCGGCGAGCCCCTCGAACAGGTCTGCGACACCTGGCACGCCGCGGGCGCCCGCCTGATCGTGGTGACCCGCGGCCCCAGGGGCGCGACCGTCTCCCTCGACGGCGAGCGGGCGACGGTGCCGGCGCCCGTCACGGAGGTCGTGGACACCGTCGGCGCGGGTGACTCCTTCACCGCCGCCCTCCTCCACCGGCTGCACGCCTCCGGCCTGCTCGGCGGGCGGCTCGACGCCCTCAGCCTCGATCAGGCCAAGGAAGCGGCGTCCTTCGCCAGCGGTGTCGCCGCGCTCACCTGCTCGGTGGCCGGGGCCAACCCGCCCTGGGCCCGTGACCTGGGCGGGGACCTGGGCGGGGACCTGGGCGGGCCCACCGTCGGCGGGTGACCCGGCGCGGGACGTGAGCCGGCCCGCCGCGGCCGGCTGACATCCCCGCCCGCGGCACCGTCCCCCGCGAGGCCCTCGGGCCTGACACGGGACGCGGCCGCGCCGGCCGGTCGAGCCGGGGCGCGGGACAGTACGGCCGGGGACGGCCGAGGTGGTTCAGGTGGCCGGGGCCTTCTCCTCCTCCGGCTCCCCGCGCCGCGCCGTCCCCGGCGTCCCGCGCCCCTCCGGCCTTCCCCGCCGCGAGAGCGCCCGCCCGATCGACTCCGAGCGGCTGGCGACCAGCGGCCCGAGCAGGGCGAGGATGAGCACGTACCCGGCGATGAACGGCGCGAGCCTGCCGTCCAGCCCGGCGGCCAGCGCCATGGTCGCCAGCACGAGGGCGAACTCACCGCGCGAGAGCACGGTGAGCGAGATGTTGACCGCCTCCGTCCTGCCGAAGGAGTTCAGCTTGGCGGCCAGCACGCCGGCCACGACGTTGAGCAGCACGGTGATCGCCACCGCGATCACGATGGGCCAGGCCACCGAGAGCATGTCACCCGGCTCGATGGACAGGCCGAACACGAAGAAGAACAGGGCGGCGAAGGCGTCCCGGAGCGGGTGGACGAGCTGGCGGATGCGCGGCGCCGCCCTGGTCGAGCTCAGAATGAGCCCGATCATGAAGGCCCCGATGGCGTCGGAGACGCCGAGCTCCTCCGCGACGCCGGCGGTGAAGATCGCCAGACCGGTGAACATCACCACGAGCAGCTCGTCGTCCCTGGTGGTCACGAGCGTGTTGACCAGCCGCGTCCCCCACCGGGCCAGGGCGGTCAGCACGATCAGGAAGGCGAACGCCTTGCCGAAGGAGATCGCGGCGGCGGTGAAGGTGTCGGCGCCGCTGAGCACCGGCTGCAGCACGGCCAGGTAGAGGGCGAGGAAGACGTCCTCGACCACGATGATGCCGAGGATGAGGCGGCTCTCCGGGTTGCCCAGGCGCCCGAGGTCGACCAGCAGTTTGGTCACGATGGCCGAGGAGGAGATTCCGATCACCCCGGCCAGGACCAGGGCCTCCCTGGTCCCCCAGCCGACGGTGAACCCGAAGGCCAGGCCGCCGCCGACGTTGAGCAGGATGTAGCCGACCCCCGCCAGCACCAGCCGCCTGCCCCCCGAGACGAGGTCGTCCAGGGAGAACTCCAGGCCGAGGTAGAACAGCAGGAAGATCAGGCCGAGCGCGGCGACGACCTTCAGGTCCGCCGGATCGTCGACCAGGGCGAGACCGGGGGTGTGCGGGCCGAAGAGGATGCCCGCGAGCATGAACAGGGGGATCGTCGGCAGCCCTATCCGGGTGCCGAGTCTGGCGATGATCCCGGCGGCCAGAAAGGACCCGCCGAGGGCGATGAGAGCGTCACCCAGTGCCACGATGGCCCCCTTCGGGGCAGAATCCGGGCATGGTGAACACGTGTTCGTGGAACATGAAAAACCTCCGTCGAGCGATCTGGGTGTCAGTGCGTCACAGATCGCTGGACGGAGGGGCTCGGGGTCCGGAGATGTCGTGTACGGCCCGCACGGCGGGGGCGGTCCGGGGCGGCCGGAGGACCGGGGCCGGTGCCCCCTCCTCCGGCCCGGCCGGGCCGGAGGCCGGCGGGGGCAGGCAGCGGTCCTGCTGATGCTGGACGGCCGGGGGCAGTACCGCCCCGCCTGCCAGTGTGATCGCGAGTCCGGGCTCGTGGTGAAGACCGGGGGGCGCCGGGAACGGCGCGTGGACGACGGCGAACAGGACCAGCAGAAGGGCGGCGACCGTACCGACGACCTTCCGCGACAAACCGGACCCTAACGCTTGATGGAATTGTCCATTATTTTATCATTCGTCACCCGGCGGGACTGGGGAGCCGTGTAGGCCCACTGCCAGAGCAGTTCGAGCGGTCCCCGGTCGTAGCGCCGCAGCCACAGCGTGGACAGCGCCATGAACAGGGCGCAGATACCGGCCCAGGCGCCGATCACCCACCACGGCCGCAGGTCGGCGAACCGCGCGGCCAGCCCGAGCCCCCAGCCGTAGCAGAGCGTCGCGGCGGCCAGGTTCTGGAAGACGTAGCAGCTCAGCGCGGTGCGGCCGATGGCGGTCAGGCCCCGGCGCACCGTGCCGGGAGCGCCGCTCATCCGGTGCACGACCGTCGTGACCAGGGCGAGCAGGCCCAGTGCCACCAGCGGGGGCAGCAGATAGCGGTCGACCAGGAACCACGCCTCCCCGGCGAAGGAGGTCAGCAGGTTGAGCGGGAGGGCCACGCCGAGCCCGGCCAGCATGAGCCGCCCGCGGAGGGTGGCGCCCTGGACGGAGTCCTCGAAGATCCCGGCGCGCATCAGGCGCGATCCGAGCAGGAACAGCACGATCCCCATCGGGATGATGAACACGGCCTCGACCCGGTAGACGCCGATCAGCTGGATCCGGGCCGCGACCTGGTCGAGGTAGGCGCCCTCGGAGAACAGCGTGGACGCCTCCGAGGCCGGGGGGACCGTGCTGACCTGGCCGTAGACCATGATGAAGGTGGCCAGCCCGATCAGCGCCACGAACGCCGACCCCACGGTGATCATCCAGGCCCTGACCACCCGGTCGCTCCGGCCGATCAGGTACGCCACGATGATCGAGGTCACGGCGTAGCCCATCAGCACGTCGAACTCGAAGATCAGCACGTAGTGGATCAGGCCTTCGAGGAACAGCAGCCCGGCCCGCCACAGGTACCAGCCGGGCCAGGGCGCGTTCCGGCGCGCGGCCGAGCGGTACTGCAGCTCCAGCCCGACCCCGAACAGCAGGGTGAGCAGGGCCAGGAACTTGCCGTTGGCCAGGAATCGGAGGAAGGTCTCCACGGTCCCGGACTGGGCGAGCGCGTCCAGCGCGTTCGCCGGGCCACCCGGGCTGGTGAAGATCCAGATGTTGGTGCCCAGGGTCCCCATGATGGCGACACCCCTGAGCACGTCCAGCACGTCTATCCGTCGCGTCGTCACGCTTTCAACGATGTCCGCTCCCGGACGGCCGGTCATCGTCACGCGGACCCATCCGGGATGTACATCTATGGATGTAGGCGTTCAGCCTTTGGTCGACGGCCCGGCCGGCCCTTGGTCGACGGCCCGGCCCGGCGAGCCCCGCTCCGCCCCCGCGGAGACCGGCGCCGTTCACCTCATGCCCGTCCCCACCGGAGGCGAGCCCCGCCCGCCCCGTACCCGGCCCCGCCGGAGCACCGCCCCGTGCCCGCACCGTGCCCGTCCCCGCCGGAGCGCCACCCCGCGCCCGGCCCCGCCGGAGCGGGGCACCGGCCTCCGCGAGGCTCCTGCCACTCCTGTCACATCTGCCTGTCACGCCCGCCTGTCACGCCCGCCGCAGGATCCGCCGGTGCAGCCGTCCCGCCGCCTCGCCGTCCAGGCCGAAGGCCCTCTTGGCCGCCAGCCAGGCCGCCCCCGCGGCCCCGTCGCCGGCCAGGACCGTCGAGGCGCCCAGCCCCTCCCGTACGGCCGAGCAGACCGGCCCCCCGGTGGTCAGGACGCTCCCGGCCAGCACGACGGGGGTGTCCTCCCCCGCCTCGCGCACCTCGGCCACCGTCGCGCGGAGCAGTCCGGCCGCCGTCGCCACGATCTTCAGCGCGGCGGGGTCGCCCGCGTCGGCGGCCCGGCTCACCAGTGGCGCCAGCCTCGCCAGCTCCAGTGGGGAGCGCCCCTGGGCGTGGACCACGATCCGGACGGCCTCCGCCCTGCCGTCCGCGGGCGGCCACCCGGCCCCGCCGCCGCTCGGCCGGCCCGCGGACGCCCCAGCGGGCCCTCCACCGCCGCCCGGCCGCACCGCCTCCCCACCTTCCAGGGACGCCCCCGCATGCCCTCCACCGCCGCCCGGAGGCGCTCCGGCGCGGTCGGCGCGGATCTGCTCGGCGACCAGGCGCGTCAGCAGCCCGCCGCTCTCCCCCCGGGCGAGGCTGCGGACGGCCTCACGGGCCGCCTCGCGCCCCAGCCAGAAACCCGACCCCTGATCCCCCAGCAGCCAGCCGAGCCCGTCGGAGATCGCCACCGGCTCCTCGTCCTCGATGCGGGCGGCGGTGGCGCCGGTCCCCGCGATGAGCACGGTGCCGCGGGGCTCCGCCGTACCGGCGGCGAAGGCGATGGTGAGGTCGCCCGTCACGGCGGGGACGCAGCGCAGTCCGGCGGAGGCCCACATCCGGTCGAAGACGGCCCGGTCGAGTGCCCCCGCCCCGGCCATCCCGATGACCGCCCCGGCCACCAGGGCGGGGTCCACGCCGCGGAGGGCGGCCTCCACCGCCTGCCGGATGTTGGCGGCGGCCGTGGCGGTGCCGTGGGCCGCCGGGTTGCCGCCGGCGGCCCTGCCGTGCCCGGCCCACCGGCCCGAGGCGTCGGCCAGCACCGCGCGGGAGGAGGTGCCGCCGACGTCCAGTCCGAGAACGTACATCGGCTTACAGGTGTTCGCCGAGGAACGCCACAGTGGCCTCGACGGCCTGGGTGACGTAGGGCTCGGTGTCGTAGAGGTCGATGTGGAGCCTGGCGTCCAGCCAGTGGAGTCTCTTGGGGCCGTCCATCCGCTTGTACGCCTCCTCGGCGCCCTCCGGGGAGCAGAAGCGGTCCACCACGCCGTGCACGATCAGGCCGGGCTTGGGGGACAGGAAGTCGGCTCCGGTCATGTTGTCCACGGTGATCAGCTCGCGGACGGAGGCCCTGGTGACCTCGTTGCGCCAGTGCGGCCGGGCGCCGCGCTCGGTGCCGTAGTAGGCGAACGGCTCGTCCCCCGGCATGGCGGCCTCGCCGCCGACGGCCACGGCGGGCAGGTATTCCACCGGGCCGCCCCGGTCCTGGCGCTCCAGCGCCTCGGTGAAGGAGGCCAGCGCGCCGTGGTAGCCGTCGGGCGACATGGCCGCGCGCATGCCGTAGGGGTTGTTGTAGGCCCCGGCGATGCCCGCGAAGACCTTCACCCGGGGGTCGAAGGCGGCGAACCGGAGCGCGTATCCGGCGCCCAGGCAGACGCCGACCGCGCCGATCCTGTCGCCGTCGGCCTCGGGCCGCGCGCGGAGCAGCGAGACCGCGGCCCGCAGGTCGTGCAGCTTGCCCTGCGCGTCCTCGTGGCAGCGCGGCGTCCCGCCCGACTCGCCCCAGTTGCGGTGGTCGAAGGCCAGCGTCACATATCCCGCCTCGGCCAGCCGGGCCGCGTACAGCCCGGTGACCTGGTCCCGCGTGCCGGTGAACGGCCCGGTGAGGACCAGGGCCGGGTGCGGGCCGGCCGCGGCCGGCACCCGCAGGTCGCCGACGAGCCTGATCCCGTCGGCCTCGAACTCAACTGTCTCGGTCACGCTGTCCAGTCTGTACGGTCGGCGCACCGCGGGGCGAGGGAGCCCGGCGCCGTGCTCCCGGCCCCCACCGCACCGGCGGGGACCGGGAGCGCCGACTACGAGTCGAACCCGAGGCCCATCCGGTCCAGGGTGCGCAGCCAGAGGTTGCGGCGGCCCTGGTGGAGGTCGGCCTGGGCGATCGACCAGCGGGTCATCTGGATCCCGGCCGAGCGGACCGGCTCGGGCGGGAAGGGCAGCGGCTTCTCCTTGACCATCCGCAGCTCCGTCCGTTCGGTCGGCTCGCCGTTGAGCAGGTCGAGCATGACGTTCGCGCCGAAGCGGGTCGCGCCGACGCCCATCCCGGTGTAGCCGACGGCGTAGGCGAGACGCCCGCCGTGCGACTGGCCGTAGAAGGCGCTGAAGCGGCTGCAGGTGTCGATGACGCCGCCCCACCGGTGGGTGAAGCGGAGCTCCGACAGCTGCGGGAACGTCGTGGCGAAGTGCCCGGCCAGCTTGACGAAGGTCTCGTCGCGCTGTTCGTACTCCGGCTTGATCTTGCCGCCGTTGTAGTAGACCGCGTCGTAGCCGCCCCAGAGGATGCGGTTGTCGGCGGTCAGCCGGTAGTAGTGGAACTGGTTGGCCGAGTCTCCGACGCCCTGCCGGTTGTGCCAGCCGACGGAGGCGAGCTGCTCGGCGGAGAGCGGCTCGGTCATCAGCGCGTAGTCGTAGACCGGCACCAGGAAGTGCTTCAGCCGCCGCAGCAGCGGCTGGAACACGCCGGTGCCGAGGGCGACCCTGGCGGCCCTGACGGTGCCGTGCGGGGTGAGCAGTTCCATGCTCGCCTGGGTGTCCTTGATGTTCCTGACCGGCGTGCGCTCGTAGATGCGCACGCCCACGGAGAGGCAGGCCTGCCGGAGCCCCCAGGCCAGCCGGGCGGGGTCGACCATGGCGCAGCCGTCGCGCTCCCAGAAGCCGCCGATGTAGGTGGGAGAGTTCACCTCCGCCCGGGTCTGGTCCGCGTCGAGGACGTCGAAGCGGATGCCCAGCTCATGGGCGATCTGGACGCTCTCGCGCATCTCCTCGAGCTGCCAGGGCTCGGTGGCCACGTTCAGCTCGCCGGTGCGCTCGTAGCCGCAGTCGATGCCGTATCTGGCGACGGTCTCGCCGATCTCGTCGAGGTTGGCCAGCCCCAGTCGCTCAAGCGTGGCGACCTCCTCGGGCCAGCGCTCCAGCCCGTTGGCGATCCCGTGGGTGAGCGTCGCCATCGCGAAGCCGCCGTTGCGGCCGGACGCCGCCCAGCCGATCCTGCGTCCTTCGAGCAGGACCACGTCGAGCGACGGGTCTCGTTCCTTGGCCATCAGGGCGGTCCACAGCCCCGAGAAGCCTCCGCCGACCACCGCCAGATCGGCGGTCGTGTTTCCGAAGAGCCGCGGCTGCGGCTCGGGTTTCGCCGGACTGTCGAGCCAGTACGGCTTGCGCTCCGCATCAGCAAGAGCCTTCAGCGGATCCACAAATCTCACTTCCCTACGGTGAGTCAAATTATTTTTGTGTGTGTATCGCGTGGTCGTGAAGACCACACGCGGGTTCCCCCCGCCTGAATCCGATCTCGCCTCCCTGTTCTCTGCCGAGGATCTGGGTACACCGAAGCCCCGTGCCGCCCGGTGACGGCACGGGGCTTGACGGCAGCTAGGTGCGGCGGCGCGAGAGCACCGTGTTGAACACGGCGATCGCGACGCCTACCGCGAATATAAGGGTTCCGATGATGTTGACCTGTGGCGGCACCCCGATACGGGTGGCGCCCCAGATCCACAGCGGGAACGTCTGGAGGGCCCCGCTGGTGAACTGGGTGATCACGAAGTCGTCGATGGAGAGCGCGAACGCCAGCAGCGCGCCCGCGACGACGCCGGGCAGGATCATCGGGAACGTCACCCGCCAGAACGTCACCCACGTGGAGGCGCCCAGGTCGCGGGCGGCCTCCTCGATCGAGCGGTCCAGCCCGATCACCCGGGCCCGCACGGTGATGGCCACGAACGACAGGGAGAACAGCACGTGCGCGATGACCACGGTCGCGAAGCCGGTCTGCACCCCGCTGCTGATGAACAGCGACAGCAGCGAGGCTCCCATGACGAGCTCCGGCGAGGCGATGGCGGCGAACATCACGAGGTTGGTCGCGCCCTGCCCGCGGAAGCGGTAGCGGCCCAGGGCCAGGCCCATGAGCGTGCCGATGACCGTCGTGATCAGCGTGGAGAGCACGGCGATCTGGAGCGAGTTGACCACGGCCCTGGTCAGCTCGGGGTATTCGCCCAGCCGGCCCCACCAGTTCAGGGTGAAGCCCTGCCAGGTCACGTTCGACTTGCTCTTGGTGTCGTTGAAGCCGAAAACGATCATGACCGCGATCGGCAGGAACAGCCAGGCGATGATCAGCCAGACGTAGACCTTGAGCAGCCGGTCGCCGATCCGGGTCCTGCTCCGCCCGCGCCCGGCGGGCGCCGTCTCCTGGGCGGCCGCCGGGGCCGCCGCGCCGAGTCCAGTGGTGCTCATCGGGCCGCCGCCTCCAGCACGTTCTCGGTGCCGAGCGCCTTGGCGTAGGCGAAGATACCGATCAGCATCGCCGCCATCAGCGTGAACGACAGCGCGGCGGCGGTCGGATAGTCGTTGTTGACGAGGTATTCGGTCTGGATGATGTTGCCGATCATCGTGTTCTCCGGGCCGCCGAGGATGCCGGCGTTGACGTAGTCCGCCGTCATCGGGACGAACGTCATCAGCACCCCGGCGAACACACCCGGCAGCGAGAGCGGCAGTACGACCTTGGTGAACGCCTCACGCCGGGCGGCGTACAGGTCCTGGGCGGCCTCGACCACCCGGGGGTCCACCCGCTCCAGCGCGACGTAGATCGGCAGGATCATGAACGGCAGGTAGTTGTAGACCAGGCCGCCGATCACCGCCACCGTCGTCTGCAGCACGTGGAAGTCCCCGGACACCAGACCCGCCGACTTCAGCGGTGCCAGCAGCATGCCGTCGTCGGCCAGCAGGAACTTCCACGACACCGTGCGCAGCACGAACGAGACGAAGAACGGCAGCAGCACCAGCAGCAGGTAGGTGGACTTGCGCGGGCCGCCCTTGAAGGCGATCCAGTAGGCCATCGGGTAGGCCAGCACGACGGAGATGACCGTCGCGGTCAGGCCGTAGCCGGCCGAGCGCAGGAACTGCGTCTGGTACTGGGCCAGCGCGTCGCCGTACACCGAGAAGTTGAACGTCTGGACGAACCCGTTCACCACGTCGCCCTCCTGGGTGGAGACCGAGGCCATGAAGACCATCGGCACCACCAGGAAGATCGCCAGCCAGAGGCCGCCCGGCAGGATGAGCAGGTAGGGGGCGAGGCGTTTCATCCCCGGTCAGCCCTGGGTGACCGGCTGGAAGATGGACTCGAAGACCTTCTCCTCGGCCGTGGTCAGTGCCTTGTAGGAGCGCAGCCTGGCCATGTCGGCGTCGGAGGGGAAGATCAGCGGGCTGTTGGCGATCTGCTCCAGGGACGCCTTGTCCTCACCCTTGGCCTTGGCGGCGTCGGCGAGGACCAGATCCTTGGTGGCCGGCACCGGGGTGATGTAGTTGATGTACTCGACCAGCATCGTGGCGATCTTGGGCTGGTAGACGTAGTCCATCAGCGTCAGGGCGTCCACCGGGTTCTGCGCGGTCTTGGGGATGCACATGTTGTCGGTCCAGATCGTGCCGCCCTCCTCGGGCACCACGAACCTGAGGTCCTTGCCCTCGGCGACCTGCTGGAAGATGTCACCCGACCAGGCCATGGTGATCCACACGTCGCCCCGGACGAGGGCGTCGACGTAGTCGTTCTCGTAGTATTTGCGCACCAGCCCCGCGTCGCGCTGCTGCCGGAGCTTGTCCCCGGCCTTGCGCCAGTCGGCCTCGGTGGACTTGTCGGGGTCGATGCCCAGGGCGAACAGGCCGAAGTTGGCGACCTCCTGGGTGTCGAGCATCATGCCGACCTTGCCCTTGTACTTGGGGTTCCAGAGGTCCTCGATGCTCTTGACCTCGTCGACGTACTTGGGGTTGTAGGCGATGCCGGTCAGGCCGACCGTCCACGGGATGGTGTGGGTGTTGCCCGGGTCCCAGGTCGGGTTCTTGACCTTCTGGGCCGCGTTGGCCGCGAAGTTCGGCAGCTTGGAGTGGTCCAGCGGGACCAGATAGCCCAGCGCCATGGCCTTGCTGAGCTGGAGGCCGTTGGTCATGACCATCAGGTCGTAGCCGATGTCGTTGTTGGCGGCGAGCAGCGGCTGGATCTTGCCGAAGAACGTGGTGTTGTCCTGGATGGCCTCCTGGTAGGTCACCTTGATGCCGGTGTCGGCGGTGAACATCTCCAGGGAGGGATACTTCTTGCCGTCCTTGTCGATGTAGAGCGGCCAGTTGGCGAAGCGCAGGGTGCCGTTCTGCTTCTGGGAGGCCCAGTAGTCGGTGACGGCGTCCGCCTTGGGCGCCTCGACCTTCTTGCCCTGGACTCCGCAGCCGGCCAGAGCCAGGCCCGCCGCCGACAGCCCCGCCAGGCGGAAGGCGTCACGGCGGGTGATCGAGCGGCTCTGCGTCATGCCTCGCAGGAAAGCCGGGTCTTGGGAGTGATGCATGGCGGTACTCAACTTCCGATCGCGTACGAGTGATGCGGCTGCCACGACAGCCAAACGGCGTCACCACGCTCTGCCGTACTCGTGCTGTCAAGCGCGTTCTGCTGGAAGACGGTGACCTCGGCGCCGTCGGCCAGGCTCACCGTGTAGCTGTTGTAGAGGCCCAGATAGACCACCTCGGAGACGACGCCGGGCACGATGCTGACATCGCCCGCCGGCTCCTCCGTGGAGATGGTGATCTTCTCGGGGCGTACGGTGACCGCGATCGGGTCCGCGACCCGGAAACCGTCTCCCGCCACCAGGACCCGGCCCTCCTGACCCAGCTTAAGCATGGCCGAGCCGGGGACGAGCCGGTCCACGGTGCCGCTGAGCAGGTTGGAGGTGCCGATGAAACCCGCCACGAAGGTGGTGGCCGGGCTCTCGTAGATCTCACGGGGCGAGGCGAGCTGCTCGACCTGGCCGTCGTTCATGACGGCGATGCGGTCGCTCATGGTCAGCGCCTCGCTCTGGTCGTGCGTGACGTAGACGAAGGTGATGCCGACCTCGCGCTGGATGCGCTTGAGCTCGATCTGCATGGCCTGGCGGAGCTTGAGGTCGAGCGCTCCGAGGGGCTCGTCCAGCAGGAGCGCGCGGGGCTTGTTGACGAGGGCCCGGGCCAGGGCCACCCGCTGCTGCTGGCCGCCGGACATCTCCCGGGGGCGGCGCTTCTCGCGGCCGGTGAGGGCCACGATCTCCAGCATCTCGCCGACGCGCCGCTTGATCTCGGCCTCGCCGACCTTCTTGCGCCTGAGGCCGAAGGCGACGTTCTCCCAGACGTTCATGTGCGGGAACAGCGCGTAGGACTGGAACACCATGTTCACGTCGCGCTTGTTGGGCGGCACGTTGGTCACGTCCTGGCCGTGCAACCGCACCGTGCCGCGCGACGGATCCTCGAACCCGGCGATCATGCGCATCGTGGTGGTCTTGCCGCACCCGGAGGGGCCGAGGAGCGAGAAGAACTCCCCTTCGGCGATCGTCAGGGTCACACCCTTCACCGCCTGGACGACTTCTCCGTGGGCGAGGTATTCCTTGACGACTCCGTCGAGCTCGATGGCGGGCACCTGGGCGGAGGTGGAGGCGGCCGACGCCGCCTCCGTGCCCGCCTGGATATCGGTCATACCAGGCTTATCCCTCTGTTCGCGGCTATTCGCCGATGTAGTGCATTACGTGCTTGACGCGGAGGTAGTCGTGGAGTCCGAAGACGGACAGGTCCTTGCCGTAACCGGAGTGCTTGAACCCTCCGTGCGGCATCTCGGAGACGAACGGGATGTGGGTGTTGACCCATACGACGCCGAAGTCGAGACGCTTCGACATCCGCATGGCCCGGCCGTGGTCGGAGGTCCACACCGAGCTCGACAGCCCGTACTTGACGCCGTTGGCCTTGGCCACCGCGTCGGCCTCGTCGGAGAAGGTCTGGACGGTGATGACGGGCCCGAACACCTCGTTCTGCACCATCTCGTCGTCCTGCTGGAGGCCGTCGACGATGGTCGGGGCGAAGAAGTAGCCCTTGTCGCCGACCTGGTGACCGCCGGTCAGGACCTTGGCGTGGCCGGGGACCCGGTCGAAGAAGGCCGCGACGCGGGCGAGCTGGTTGGCGTTGTTGAGCGGGCCGTACAGCGCGTCCTCGTTGGACAGGTCACCGGTCACGGTGCCCGCGGCCGCCTCGGTCAGCGCGGCGACGAACTCGTCGTGGACGTCCTCGTGGACCAGCACGCGGCAGGCGGCGGTGCAGTCCTGGCCGCCGTTGTAGAGACCGGCCGTGGCGATGGCCTCGGCGGCGGCCTTGAGGTCCTTGACGTCGTCGAAGACGACGACGGGGGCCTTGCCGCCGAGCTCCAGGTGGACCCGCTTGAGGTCCTCGGCGGCGGTCTTGGCCACGGCCATGCCCGCGCCGACCGAACCGGTGATCGCGACCATCTGCGCCGTCGGGTGCCCGACGACGAGGGCGCCGGTCTCGCGGTCGCCGACGACGACGTTGAAGACACCCTTCGGCAGGACCTCACCGAGGATCTCGGCCAGCTTGAGGGTGGAGACCGGAGTGGTGTCGGAGGGCTTGAGCACGATGGTGTTGCCCGCGGCGAGCGCGGGGGCGATCTTCCAGACCGCCATCATCATCGGGTAGTTCCAGGGCGTGACCTGGCCCACGACGCCGACCGGCTCGTGCCGGATGACGGAGGTGTGGTCGGCGAGGAACTCGCCCGAGGTCGGGCCCTCCAGGGTGCGCGCGGCGCCCGCGAAGAAGCGGAAGTGGTCGGCGGCGATCGGCGTCTCGTCCTCGGCCATCCGGGCCCGGGGCTTGCCGGTGTTACGGCACTCCGCCTCGTTCAGCTCGTCGGCCCGGGCGTCGATGGCGTCCGCCACCTTGAGCAGCAGGTTGGCCCGCTCGCCCGGGGTGAGGCCGCTCCACGACTCGAAGGCGGCGGCAGCGGCGGCGTATGCTCCGTCGACGTCCTCCGCACCGGAGACCGGCGCCTGAAGATAGGCCTCTCCGGTGCAGGGGTCGATGACATCGGAGAATCGGCCGCTCTTGGCGTCCACGAACGCACCATTGATGTAGTTGCGCAGACGGGTGGACTCATGGTTCTCAACCGGGGTGGTCAACGTTGACCTCCTTGCACAGTGGGGCCGAGTTGTCGCGACTCTTACAGAGTAGGTGCCTCGCGACAAGGGATTTCGTTGTGAAGATACCAAATTGCTACGAATTCGCTTGACAGAGCCCGAAGAACTGACACCATGTCGCATCGGAGCCGCAATCTGTCGGCACCAGCCCCGCAACATGACGCCAGGGAGCGCGGATGACGACGCCACCCAAGGTACGCCGCGAGAACGACACGAGGCCAAACCCCGTCGTCCTCGACGAGATCTCCAAGCAGATCATCGAACAGTTGCAGGGCGACGGGCGCAAGCCGTACGCCGCCATCGGCAAGGCCGTCGGCCTGTCCGAGGCCGCGGTCCGCCAGCGGGTCCAGCGCCTGCTCGACGCCGGGGTCATACAGATCGTCGCGGTCACCGACCCGCTGGTCCTGGGCTTCCCCCGGCAGGCCATGATCGGCATAAAGTGCGAGGGCGACCTGGAGATGGTGGCCGACGAGCTGTCGGCCATCAAGGAGATCGACTACGTCGTGCTGACCGCCGGATCCCTCGACATCATGGTCGAGGTCGTCTGCGAGAGCGACCAGCACCTCCTGGAGATCCTCGGCAAGATCCGCGCCATCCCCACCGTCCACGCCACGGAGACCTTCGTCTACCTCAAGCTCCACAAGCAGACCTACTCCTGGGGCACCCGCTAGCCCGCTGGCCCCGCCCGCCCGGCGGTCACCGGACGGGCGGGGCGGGGCCGGAGCGGGCGCGGACCCTCCGGGGCGGCAGGCGGCGGCCGAGGACGGACTCAGACCTGCTCGGCGGCCAGCGGCGGCGCGGCGGCGCCGGTGATGGCCGGGACCTCGGCGTCGGAGGCGCGGACCAGGCGTGGCCCGGCCGGGCCGTAGACCCCGCGAGGCTCGGGGAAGAGCGCCAGCAGCACCAGATAGAGCACGGCCGCGGTCGCCAGCCCCAGGGGGAGGGAGATGTCGACGCCGCCGGCGAGGTCGCCGAGCGGGCCGACGAACTGCCCGGGGATGTTGACCGACAGGATGGCCATGGTCGCGGCGAGGAGCCAGGCGGCCATGCCCCGCCAGTTCCAGCCGTGGGTGAACCAGTAGCGCCCGCCGCGCTGGCGGCGGTTGAAGACCTGCAGGGCCTCGGGGTCGTACCAGCCCCGGCGCGTCACGTAGCCGAGCATCATGATCACCATCCAGGGGGCGGTGCAGGTGATGATCAGGGTGGCGAAGGTGGAGATGCTCTGGGTCAGGTTGAGCGCGAAGCGGCCGAGGAAGATGAAGCCGATCGACAGCACGCCGATGAACACCGTCGCCTGCACCCGGGTGAAGCGCGGGAAGACGCTGGAGAAGTCCAGTCCGGTGCCGTACAGCGCGGTGGTGCCGGTGGACATGCCGCCGATCAGGGCGATGAGGCAGACCGGCAGGAAGTACCACGCGGGTGAGACCGCCAGCAGGCCGCCGACGTAGTTCGGGGCGGCCGGGTCGACGTAGTCGGCGGCCTTGGTCGCGATGATCGACGCGGTGGCCAGGCCGAAGAAGAACGGCAGGAGCGTGGCGAGCTGGGCCAGGAACGCCGCGCCCATCACCCGGGTGCGCGGGGTCGCGGCGGGGATGTAACGCGACCAGTCGCCGAGGAAGGCGCCGAAGGAGATCGGGTTGGAGAGCACGATCAGGGCGGCGCCGATGAACGACGGCCAGAACGCCGGGTCCGCCGTGGAGGCGAACACCCCCGGGTAGGACGGGTCGAAGTCACCGGCGAAGGCGAGGACGCCGAGCACGAACAGCACCGAGGCCGCCGCCACCGCGATCTTGTTGACCAGCAGCATGAAGCGGAAGCCGTACACGCAGACGACCAGCACCAGCCCGGCGAACAGCGCGTACGCCAGGCCGTAGGAGAAGTCCGACTCCGGCAGCCCGACCAGCCGGTGCGCGCCGCCGACCAGGGCGTCGCCGGAGGACCAGACCGAGATCGAGAAGAAGGCGATCGCGGTGAGCAGGGAGAGGAACGAACCGACGACGCGGCCGTGCACCCCCAGGTGCGCCGAGGAGGAGACGGCGTTGTTGGTGCCGTTCACCGGGCCGAAGACGGCCAGCGGCGCGAGGATCAGCGAGCCGACCACCAGGCCCAGCACGGTCGCCGAGAGCCCCTGCCAGAAGGAGAGACCGAACAGGATGGGGAAGGCGCCGAGCACGCAGGTGGCGAAGGTGTTCGCGCCGCCGAACGCCAGGCGGAACAGGTCGATCGGGCGGGCCGTGCGGTCGGCGTCCGGGATGCGCTCGACGCCGTGCTGCTCGATCTCGGTGATGGACGGGGCGTCGCTCATGGGGTCTTCTCCGGGGAGGGCGCGGACAGCGCCAGCAGGCTGACGAGGTCGTAGGCGACGTGGGAGGCGGCCACCGAGGTGATCTCGGCGTGGTCGTAGGCGGGAGCGACCTCGACCACGTCGGCCCCGACCAGGTTGGTCCCGGCCAGGCCGCGCAGGATCTCCAGCAGCTCGCGGCTGGTCAGGCCGCCCGCCTCCGGGGTGCCGGTGCCGGGGGCGTGCGCGGGGTCGAGCACGTCGATGTCGATGGACAGATACAGCGGCCGGTCACCGATCCGCTGCCGGAGCGCGTCGACGACCTCGTCCACGCCCCGGCGCATCACGTCGGCCGAGGTCACGATGCCGAAGCCCATGCGCCTGTCGTCTTCGAGGTCCTTCTTGCCGTACAGCGGGCCGCGCGTGCCGACGTGACCGACCGCCTCGGTGTCGAGGATGCCCTCCTCGACGGCCCGGCGGAACGGCGTGCCGTGGGTGTACTCGGCGCCGAAGTAGGTGTCCCAGGTGTCGAGGTGGGCGTCGAAGTGGAGCAGCGCCACCGGTCCGTGCCTGCGGGCCAGGGAGCGCAGCAGCGGCAGCGCGATCGTGTGGTCGCCGCCGATCGTCACCAGCCTGGCCCCGGCGTCCTGGAGCTCGCCCGCGGCGTGCTCGATCGTCTCGACCGCCTCACCGATGTCGAACGGGTTGCAGGCGATGTCTCCGGCGTCGGCCACCTGCACGGCGGCGAACGGCGAGACGTCCAGACCCGGGTGGTACGGCCGGAGCAGCCGGCTGGCCTCGCGGACGGCCGAGGGGCCGAAGCGGGCGCCGGGCCGGTAGGAGACCCCGCTGTCGAACGGCACCCCGACCACGGCCACGTCGCAGCGGCCGACCTCGTCCAGCCGCGGCAGCCGCGCGAAGGTGGCCGGGCCGGCGAAACGCGGGACGCGGGAGGAGTCGACGGGCCCCCGAGGTTCGGTCATGCGGCTCGGTCCTTTCACGAAAGAGCTGGTCAGCGAGATGTTTGGGTCAGTCTGCGATGTTTCGCCCACTGTATGCAATTGTGTGACCAACGAAGCGTTACGGTGTTTCTTGTGGCCGAACACAGACTCACGGTCGAGGAGCTGACCCGCTTCCCCGCCCTGCAGCTGCGCGTCATCGCCGGTGAGGCCGGGCTGGCCCGGTCGGTGTCCTGGGCACACGTCAGCGAGCTCGACGACCCCACGCCCTGGCTGCTCGGCGCCGAGGTGATCATGACGACGGGCCTGGCGATCCCCCGCTCCGCCGCGCGGCAGCGGGCCTACCTCGAACGGCTCGACGACGCCGGGGTGTCCGGGCTGGCCCTGTCGGCCCAGCTCCACGTGCCGCCGCTGCACGAGGCGTTCTTCGCGGCGGCCGAGGAGCGGAGCATGCCGGTGCTCGAAGTGCCGCTGGCGGTGCCGTTCATCGCCATCGCCCAGGAGGTGGCGGCGGCGGTGCAGGAGGACGCCCGGCAGCGGCTCGGCGCGCAGTTGCAGGTGTTCGGCGCGCTGCGCTGGCTGGCCTCGGAGGACCTGGACACCGCGACGCTGTTCCGCCGGCTGGAGCGCCTGTCCGGCTACGAGGTGTATCTGTGCACGCCGCAGGGGCGTCCGCTGCTGCCCGGCGTCCCGGTGCCCGACCTCGGGACGCTGCCGGCGTCGGCGGACGCTCCCCCGACGATCCCCGGCGGCTTCGCGCTGCCGGTGCCCGCCCCGGGCGGCCCCGCCGGGTTCCTGGTCGCCTTCGAGCGGGAGGGCGCGCGCCCGGCCGGGCTGGCCGTGGTGCAGCACATCGCCACCGTCGCCGCGCTACAGGTCGCGATGGTCCGTCACGAGCGCGAGACGCTCCGGCGCGAGGGCGCCGAGATCCTCGCCGAGCTGCTGCAGGACGTGCTCGACCCGGCCACGGCCCGGCGGCGGCTGATCCGGCTGGGCCTGCCCGCCGAGGAGCTCGTCCTGCTGACGGTCCGCGGCGTGACCGACGACGCGCTGCTGCGCGCCCTCGACGACCGCCCCTGCCTCCTGCTCCGCCGGGGCGACGACCGCCACGTGCTCGGCTCGGCGGAGCTGGGTACGGCCGTCGCCGCCCTGCCCGCCGCCGCGGCCGGGATGAGCAGGCCGTTCCCCGCCGGGACATCGCTGCGGGTGGCCCGGCGGGAGGCGGCCTGGGCGGCCTCCCGGGCCGCCGAGTCCGGCCAGCCGCTGATCCGCTACGGCGACGACACCACCGGACGGTGGCTGCCCGAGGACCCGTCGGTGCTGGCCGCGCTCGTGGAGCACGTGCTCGGCGAGGTGCTCCGCTACGACGCGGCCCACGACTCCCGGCTGCTCGCCTCGGTCCGCACCTGGATGGAGCGGGACCGGCGCACCGAGGACGCGGCGGCGGCGCTGCACATCCACCCCAACACGCTGGCCTACCGGCTGCGCAGGTTCACCGCGCTGACCGGCCGCGACCTGTCGTCCACCGGGGCGTTCGCCGAGGTGTGGCTGGCGGTCCGGGCCGCCGGACAGCTCGGCCTCACCGACTGAGACGCTCCGGGTGAGGGACGGGCCGACGCCACCGGGGAGGGCGGGGCCGGGGTTCACCGGCTGAGGTGCGCCTCCAGGACGTCGGCGACGCCGGTGAGGAACTCGTCCACCTCGCCGACGGCGTAGCCGGGCCGGAGCATCACCGTGGCGAACCTGGCCGCGCGCACGTCACCGGGGGTGACAGGCTGGTCGGTGGTGCCGCGCAGGGTGGCGACGACCCGGTCGAGGAAGGCGTCCACCTGGTCCTCGTTGTAGCCCATGCCCAGCCGCCCGGCCCGGAAGGCGGCCCGCTCGATCCAGGCCGCCTGCTCCTCGGGGGTCGGAAGCCTCCCCGGCCACTCGGTGGACACCTCCTCGCCCTCCGCCGGGAGATCACCGGCCCACGCGTCTCCGGCGGCCGGCCCGGAACCGGCGGGCCCGGAACCACCGGCGGGCGGAGAGGCCTCGGCGGACGAGGGAGCGCCGGCGGCCGGGGGGCCTCCGGCGACCGGAGGAGCACCGGCGGACCTGGAACCACCGGCGACCGGAGAAGCACCGGCGGACGCGGGAACGTCTGCGGACAGGGCGCTGCCGGGCCACGGGTCCTCCGCGGCGGACAGGGGCGCCTCGGCGGCGGACGGGGGCGGCGGCTGCGGGGCCGGGCGCGGGCGGGCGGGCACCGGTCCGCCGTTCCCGGCGGACCGGGTCTCGACCGCCACGATGAACGCCTCCAGCGCGAAGTCCACGGCCATCTCGTTGTAGCCGCCGAGCTTCGTGCGGAAGCGCGCGTCGCGGATCTCATCCGCGGTGATCGGCTCGCCGTCCAGGGAGCCCCTGCCGAGGGTGCCCTCGATCCGGCGGATCAGGGCATCCACCTGGTCGGGGTCATATCCGGCACGCACCCCCAGCACCCGTGGAAAACGGTTCAACCCCGGATCCCTCCTGTCCCGTCCGCGATGTTCATCATTGTGATCGGACACGGCTGGTAAAGCGAGTGATCGCGGTAAGGTGACCGCCTATGCGCCTTTCCGAGGTGTCCTTCCGATATTCACGCCGTGCCCCCTGGATCCTGCGGGACGTCGAGCTCGCGCTCCACCCGGGCTCCGTCGTCGAGGTCACCGGGCGCAACGGTGCGGGCAAGTCCACGCTGCTGCGCCTGCTCGCCGGGATCATCCCTCCGTCCCGGGGTTCGATCACCGACCGGCCCCGTGTCGTCGGCTACGCCCCCGACGTCTTCCCCGTGGACCAGCCGTTCACCGTCACCGCCTACCTGACCCACATGGCCAGGATCCGGGGCGTCTCCGCCGCCTCCGCCGAGGAGCTGGCCGGCCGGCTGAACGCCACCCACCTGCTGTCCCAGCCGCTCGGTGACCTGTCCAAGGGCAGCGCGCAGAAGATCGGGCTGATCCAGGCGCTGCTGGTCCCGCCCGGCCTGCTGATCCTGGACGAACCCTTCGCCGGGCTGGACGAGCAGACCCGCACCGAGCTCCCCGTGATCATCGGCGAGATCGCCGCCGCCGGCGGGACGGTCGTGGTCAGCGACCACCAGAACCAGCTCCAGGACTTCCCCGGCGCCGACCACTGGCTGGTCGCCGCCGGCGCGATCACCGCCCAGGCCGGGGACCGGCCACGGCAGGCGGTCATCGAGGTGCTCGTGGACGCCGCCGAGGCCGAGGAGGTCGAGCAGAAGCTCCGCGCCGACGGCTACACCACCAGGCGCCTCCAGTGACGGCCGGGAAGCCTCCTCCGAGCGGCGGCGCCGTCTCCCGGCCGGGCGCCTTCGCAGCCCTCCGGCGCCCGCCGCATGCCCGGAGACACCAGTGATCCCGCCCCGACGCGCCGGCGTCCAGCACCTGTCCGGGAGACGCCGATGACGCCCCTCGTCCGTTTCAAGCTGGCCGCCTACGCCCGGTCGCACCGGCTGTTCCAGCCGATCGTCGGGCTGCTGGCGATGCTGGCCGTCTTCTACTCCTCGACGGTCCCGCCGGGCAAGGAGCTGTCCTCCTACGCCGACTCGGCCGGGCTGCTCGTCCTCGTCTTCGCCTGGGCGGCCCGGGGGCTGCTCGACACCGAGCCGGCGACGCAGCGGCTGATCTCGATGACCGCGGCCGGCCGGCCCGGCCGGGAGGTCGGCGCCGGGCTGCTCGCCGCCCTCATCGTCAACCTCGCGATGGCGGCGACGGCGGTCACGGTCCCGCTGGTCATCGGCTTCGCCGCCACGCCCGCACCGGTCGACCTGGTCCAGGGCGCCGTGCTGCACCTGCTCGGCCTGAGCGTCGGGACGGCGCTGGGCGCGCTGACCAGCAGGCCGATCCTGCCCTCCCCCGCCGTCTCGATGCTGGCCCTGTTCGGCGGCTATCTCGTCCTGCTGCTGGTCAGCCTCACCCCGGCGGGCCGTTTCACGGTGCCGATCATGCCGTGGATGCGCGCGGCGAACGCCGGCACGCTCAGCGGGGCCCTGCTCGCGCTCGCCGCCGCGGCGCTGTTCTGGTCGGTGGCGGGCATGACCGTCTACGTACGGCTGCGCCGTACCCGTCCCTGAGCGCCCGGCGGCGGCCCCGGCTCCGGCGGTGTCCGCCGCCCGCAGGACCGCCGCGGCCGGCCGCCGGTGTCCGTCGCGACGCGCCGCCGGCGGCGGCAGCCGTACGGCCGCCCGGGCGGCGGGCTACTCGGCGGCGGCGAGCTGGCCGCAGGCGCCGTCGATCTCGCGGCCCCGGGTGTCGCGGACGGTCACCGGGACGCCGTGGAACTCCAGGCGGCGGACGAAGGCCCGCTCGTCCTCGGGGCGGGAGGCCGTCCACTTCGAGCCCGGGGTCGGGTTGAGCGGGATCAGGTTGACGTGCACCAGCTTGTTCTTGATGAGCTTGCCGAGCAGGTCGGCCCGCCATTCCTGGTCGTTGATGTCCTTGATCAGGGCATACTCGATGGAGACGCGGCGCTTGGTCTTGGCCGCGTAGTCCCAGGCCGCGTCGAGGACCTCGGCGACCTTCCAGCGGGTGTTGATCGGCACCAGGGTGTCGCGGAGCTCGTCGTCGGGCGCGTGCAGGGACAGTGCCAGCGTCACCGGCAGGCCCTCGGCGGCGAGCTTGCCGATCGCGGGGACCAGGCCGACGGTGGAGACCGTGACGCCCCGGGCGGAGATGCCCAGGCCGGAGGGCGAGGGCTCGACCAGCCGGCGCACGGCGCCGATCACGGCCTTGTAGTTGGCCAGCGGCTCGCCCATGCCCATGAAGACCACGTTGCTGACCCGGCCGGGACCGCCGGGGACCTCGCCGGCGGCCAGGGCCCGCGCACCGGCGACGACCTGCTCGACGATCTCGGCGGTGGTCATGTTGCGGGTCAGACCGGCCTGGCCGGTGGCGCAGAACGGGCAGTTCATGCCGCAGCCCGCCTGGGAGGACACGCACATGGTGGTGCGGTCGGTGTAACGCATGAGGACCGACTCGACCAGCGCGCCGTCGAACAGCCGCCACAGTGTCTTACGGGTGGTGCCGCCGTCGGTCGTCATCTCCCGGACCGAGGTCAGCAGCTTGGGGAACAGCGCGGTGGCGATCTTCTCCCTGGCCGTGGCCGGCAGGTCCGTCATGAGCTCGGGATCGCCGTTGAACTTGTCGAAGTAGTGCCGGGAGAGCTGGTCGGCGCGGAAGGGTTTCTCACCCAGCTCGGCGACGGCCGTCCGCCGCTCGGCCATGGTCAGGTCGGCCAGGTGACGCGCGGGCTTCGCCCTGCGAGGCGCCACGAAGGTGAGCTGGCCGGGTGCGGGGGTCCCGGACGGGCTGACAGTCGACAAGTCCAACGCCTTCTCTCAACGGTTACTCGAAGCGGTAGTCGACTCTGATCTAGAGTCCGGAGGTATGGCGACAATCCGCCCCTCAGGCGAGCGGGGAGACGGCGTCGAGGTCGTGCTCACCGACATCAATCCCTACGGGAGCCGCACCCTGGTGGTCGAACGCGACGAGACTTCCTCGGTAGCTTACCTGTGCGGGGCCGGAGGCATTGTGCACGGAGCGGTATGGCTGGCCAACCACGGCCCGGCTCCGGCGGTGATCGACCTGGACCGCCTGAACTCCGGGCTGCCCCCGACGGCGCCCCGGGCGAACACCCGGCACCCCGACGGCAGGCCCCCGCTGGGCACGCTGCGACCGCTGTGGTTCGAGGAGGGCGACGGCGTCGCCCTGTACGAGAACGACGGACTGCTCGCCGTCATTCCTGGTTGGGCGGACACGGGCAAGGGCATGCCGGGCTACTCCCGTGACGCGGTGGGCGAATCACCGCTCGCCTGGTCGCTGGATGAGGCCCGCGAGAGCCTGGACCTCCGGCTGGCCAAGGCCCGCGCCTACTGGGAATGGCGGGGCAGCGACGGCGCCTGGGCCTCCTTCCAGCAGTTCGTGATGGGCCATCTGGACCGGGCGGTGGGGAGCGCGGGCCGGTTCTGGGACGCCGGGGGCGACCGGCTGCCCACGGTCGGCATCACCGAACGGCCGCCGGAACCGGGGCGGGAGCACACGGTCCTGTCCACGGTGGGGATGAGCTGCCAGCGGATGCCCACCGTGGAGCAGTACATCGACCGCCCGGACGCCTACGCCCGGGTGGAGCTCGCCGTCGCCACCTCCGGCGACGCGCGGGACGCCGCCCGGCTGTTCCTGTGGCTGGGCCAGTATCCGTGGCACTCGGTCACCTGGCTGGGCCACGGCCACACCGCGAAGTGGTATCACCGGCCGGAGACGTTCCCGCTCGGCCCCGCCTACAGCGGCGTCGTCATGCTGACCGGGCTGCCGGGCCTGCCGGACCTGTCGGGCTTCACCTTCGGCGGAGACGCCGTGCAGTGGCTCTGGCTGGTCCCGATCACCGCCGACGAGCTGCACCTGGTCGCCGAGCACGGCTACCGGGCGCTGCTCCCCCGGCTGTCGGCCGACCGGCTCATCCGGGCGGGATGACCGGCGGGTCCCGGAGGGCGTCAGACGAGCAGGGAGAGCAGCGCCCAGACCGGGATCAGCGCGGCGACGAGGGAGTCGAGCCGGTCCATCAGACCGCCGTGGCCGGGCAGCAGGGTGCCCATGTCCTTGACGCCGAGGTCCCGCTTGATCACTGACTCGACCAGGTCGCCGAGCGTGGCGAAGACCACCACGACGGCGCCGATCAGCACGCCCTTCCAGACGGCGCCGTCCAGCAGCCACGCCACCAGCCAGCCGCCCACGGCCATGCACGCCAGCGCCGACCCGGCGAAGCCCTCCCAGGTCTTCTTCGGGCTGATCAGCGGGGACATCTTGTGCTTGCCGAAGGAAATTCCTGCGAAATATCCGCCTATGTCACTCGCGACCGTGGTGGCGATGAAGACGACCACCCGGTCGGGGCCGTCGAGCGGATGCGCGAGCAGCAGCGCCACGAATCCGGCGAGCAACGAGGGGTAGACCACGACCAGGACGGTCGCGGTCATGTCGCGGACGTAGCCCTCGGTGCCCTGGAACATCCGCCACATCATCAGCACGAGCACGGTCATCGCGAAGACGCCGACCAGCCACGCGGGCCCGCCCCAGTAGGCGCCGCCGATCATGGCGGCCATCCCGGCCAGGACCGGGATCAGCGGGACGTTGATGTCCCTGGCGGCGAACGACTTGACCAGTTCGGTCACACCGACGCCCACCGCCGCGATCACCACGGCGAGGAAGAGCTCCTCGACGAAGTAGAGGGAGCCGATGGCCACAGCTCCCAGTCCGGCGCCCACCGCGATCGCGACGGGAAGATTCCGGCCGGTACGGCTGCCGCCCGCCGCAGATTCCAAGGGGGTCCTACTCTCATACACAAAATCCTTGTCCCGCGCGGACCTCCGCGCGAGACAAGGATGAGGGGCTCAGACTTCGAGCAGCTCGGCTTCCTTGTGCTTGAGCAGCTCGTCGATCTTGGCAACGTGCTTCTGGGTGAGGTCGTCGAGCTCCTTCTCGGCGCGACGCACCTCGTCCTCGCCGGCCTCGCTGTCCTTGACCAGCTTGTCGAGGACATCCTTGGCGCTGCGGCGGATGTTGCGGATGGAGACCCTGGACTGCTCCGCCTTGTTCCGGGCGACCTTGATGTATTCCTTGCGGCGCTCCTCCGACAGCTCGGGGAAGGCCACACGGATGACCTGACCGTCGTTACCGGGGTTCACACCGAGATCGGAGTTGCGGATCGCCTTCTCGATCGCGGCCATCGAGCCCTTGTCGAAGGGCTGGATGATGACCATGCGAGCCTCGGGGACGTGGAACGAGGCCAGCTGCTGAATGGGCGTGGGCGTCCCGTAGTACTCAGCGCTGATCTTGTTGAACATCGACGGGGTGACACGGCCCGTGCGGATACCGGCGAAGTCGTCCTTCGCCACCGACACTGCCTTGTCCATCTTTTCCTCGGCTTCGAGGAGGGTATCGTCGATCACAGCGGCTCCCTGTCTTCTCGGTCACTCACCATTTGCTCACTCGCTTCGCGGGACGCTCCTCCGTCGCGTACCACTCCACTCGCTACGTCAGGCTCGCTCCCTATTTCCCTGCCGGACTCACCAGCGTGCCGATCTTCTCACCGTGCACCGCCCGGAGGATGTTGCCCTCGCCCATGAGGTCGAAGACCACGATGGGCAGGCCGTTGTCCATGCACAGGCTGATGGCGGTGGCATCCATGACACCGAGGCCGCGGGTCAGCACCTCACCATATTCGAGGTGGTCGAACCGGACGGCGTCGGGGTTCTTCCGGGGGTCGTCGTCGTAGACGCCGTCCACCTGAGTGCCCTTGAGCAGCGCCTCGGCACCGATCTCCAGCGCGCGCTGCGCGGCGCAGGTGTCGGTGGAGAAGAACGGCGAGCCGAGCCCGGCCCCGAAGATGACCACGCGCCCCTTCTCCAGGTGGCGGATGGCGCGGCGGGGCAGGAAGGGCTCGGCGACCTGCTGCATGGTGATGGCCGTCTGAACGCGGGTCTCGATGCCCCGCTTCTCCAGGAAGTCCTGGAGGGCCAGGCAGTTGATCACGGTGCCGAGCATGCCCATGTAGTCGGCCCTGGCGCGGTCCATGCCGCCGGCGGACAGGGCGGCGCCACGGAACATGTTGCCACCGCCGACCACGACCGCGACCTGCACGCCCTTGCGGACGGCCTCGGCGATCGAGTCGGCCAGGTGGCCGACGACAGCGGGGTCGATGCCCTGCGGCTCTCTGCCGGCGAACGCCTCGCCCGACAGCTTCAACATGACCCGCTTCCAACGGAGCGGGCCCGGATACGACGAAACCGCCGACGTAGCGGGTTCTGAGTTCTCCGACACGGCGGCGGCCTCCTCGTTTAGTGCTCTGCTGCTGAGAGAAGCTGAGTTAAGACTAAGCCTGACCGACCTTGAAGCGGACGAAGGCCTGCACCTTGACGCCGTTCTCGTCGGCGAACTTCGCGATGGACTTCTTGTTGTCCTTCACGAAGGCCTGCTCCAGCAGGGTGAAGTCCTTGTACCAGCCGTTGATGCGGCCGTCGACGATCTTGCCGATGGCGGCCTCGGGCTTGCCCTCCTCGCGGGTCATCTCCTCGAAGAGCGCGCGCTCCTTCTCGATGACGTCGGCGGGGACGGCGTCGGCGTCGAGGTACTTCGGAGCCATCGCGGCGGCGTGCTGCGCGATGTCCTTGGCGACCTGGGCGTTGGCGCTGTCGAGCTGCACGAGAACGCCGACCGCCGGCGGGAGCTGCGGGTCGGTCTTGTGCATGTAGGAGCCGATGAAGCCACCCTCGAGCACCGCGAAGCGGCGGATCTCGATCTTCTCGCCGAGCGCGGCGTTGGCCTCGTCGAGGTGCTCCTTGACGGACTTGCCGTCGAGCTCGGACTCCAGCAGGGCGGGCACGTCGGCCGGCTTGGTGTCCAGGATGTGCGCGACGACCTGGGCGGCGAGCTCCTGGAAGCGCTCACCCTTGGCGACGAAGTCGGTCTCGCAGTTGAGCTCCAGCAGCGCGGCGGCGGAGTCGCCGGACTGCTTCAGGGCGACCAGGCCGTTGGAGGCGGTGCGGGCCTCACGCTTGCCCACGTCCTTGGCGCCCTTGAGGCGCAGGAGCTCGACGGCGCGGTCGAAGTCGCCCTCGGACTCCTCAAGAGCCTTCTTGCAGTCCATCATGCCGGCGGCGGTCAGCTCACGAAGCCGCTTGACGTCGGCCATGTTCACGGAAGCCATTGTCTTTTCCTCGTGGGGATCATCACTGATCTCAGAAGTCGGCATGAGATCAGGTGGCTGGGTGGATCGGGTGGGTGCCTCGACTGAGCGCACCCACCCGGAGGAGCCTTGCGGGTCCGTACGGCTGGGCCGTACGGGAAGGGCCTAGGCCTGCTTCTCGGTGCCCTCGGCCTCGGCGGTCTCGGCCTCGGCGTCGTTCTCGGCGACCGGGGCGGCCTCGGCCGGAGCCTCGGCGGCCGGGGCCTCGGCGGCCGGAGCGGCCTCGGCGCCGGCGAGGAGCTCCTGCTCCCACTCGGCCAGCGGCTCGGCGCCACCGGCGACGGCCGGCTTGTCGTCGCCGCGGTTGGCGCCGGCGCGGGCCATGAGGCCGGCGGCGACGGCGTCGGCGACGACGCGGGTCAGCAGGCCGACGGCGCGGATGGCGTCGTCGTTACCCGGGATCGGGTAGTCGACCTCGTCCGGGTCGCAGTTGGTGTCGAGGATCGCGACGACCGGGATGTTGAGCTTGCGGGCCTCGCTGATCCCGATGTGCTCCTTCTTGGTGTCGACGACCCACACCGCGCTGGGGACGCGGGACATGTCGCGGATACCGCCGAGGGTGCGCTCCAGCTTCTCCTTCTCACGCCGGCGCATGAGGAGCTCCTTCTTGGTGAGCCCCGACGCGGCGACGTTGTCGAAGTCGAGCTCCTCGAGCTCCTTCAGACGCTGAAGCCGCTTGTGCACGGTGGAGAAGTTGGTGAGCATGCCACCCAGCCAGCGCTGGTTGACATACGGCATGCCGACACGGGCCGCCTGCTCGGCGATGGCCTCCTGGGCCTGCTTCTTCGTGCCGATGAACATGATCGTGCCGCCGTGCGCGACGGTCTCCTTGACGAAGTCGTAGGCCCGGTCGATGAAGGCCAGCGACTTCTGCAGGTCGATGATGTAGATGCCGTTGCGCTCGGTGAAGATGAAGCGCTTCATCTTCGGGTTCCAGCGACGGGTCTGGTGACCGAAGTGAACGCCGCTCTCGAGCAGCTGTCGCATGGTGACGACGGGGGTGGACATGTGATTGTCCTCCAGGTCGGAGCGCCCACCGGGGCGCTGATCTCGGTTGACGCGGCAGCCTGCGGCTGTCGCCCTGATGCCCCGAGCCGGCTCCAGCCGGGCTCTCACCCGGACCGAGGGGACGGCTCTTGACGGGGCATGCGAAGTCGGCCCACGAGTGGCAGGCCATCGAAAAGTGTACCCGTAGACGGGCCTCGCCCTGACCTCAGCACGTCAAGGCCGGCCTATCGTTCCTGATCGTTTCCGGCTGGGATCCGCGGCGCCGGCCGCCGCGCCCGGTCACTCCCGGGGCAGCCCGTGCGGCCTCCGCTCGGCGTGCGGGAAGAGGCTGATCTGGGCTTCGGAGATCCGCGCGCCGGCCGGGGCCCGCTCCCGCTCCCGGTTGGTGAGCCGGTAGGGGGCGATCAGCTCGTCGATCTGCTCGCTGAGCCGCTTGAGCTCCTCGGCGTCCACCAGCAGGAGTGCCCGGCTGAACACCGATGCCGCCCGCCACTCGGGGGACTCTCGGTCGAAGTTGCCCAGTGCCCGGGTCACCTCGTCGGCCGCCCGGTCTCGCACGGCCTTGATCAGCAGGTCCTTCGCGGCCCGGACCTCGGGCCGGTCGTCCGGCTCGGGGCTGACGGTCAACCCCCCGCCGGGGGCGGCCCGCCACAGGCGCTCCCTGCCGTCGCCGCGCGCCGGAGCGTCCTCGGCGAAGCCGTACTTGGCGAGCATGCGCAGGTGGTAGCTCGCCGCGCTCGGCGTGACGCCGACGACCTCGGCCATGTCGGTCGCGGTGGCGGGCCCCCCGGTCTGGAGCCGGTTCAGGATGGCGAGCCGCGCGGGATGGGCGAGCGCGCGCATCGCCATGGGATCGGTGAGCGGCCTGCGTGCCTCGGTCATGTGCAAACCGTACCCATTTCAGATCTGAAGCATTGCCTTCACAACTATGAAGGATTATCTTCATAGTTGTGAAGCGTTTCTTTCAGAAAGCAGCGTGATCCCCGTGTTCCAGCCCCTCCCCCTGCGCAAACAGCGTGACTACCGGCTGCTGCTGTCCGCCCGCGCCGTCTCCGAGACCGGCACCGAGGTCTCCCGGCTGGCCGTGCCGCTGACCGCCGCCACCCTGCTCGGCGCCTCCCCCGCCCAGATGGGCATGCTCGCCGCCGCGACCTCGCTGCCCTACCTGCTGATCGGGCTGCAGGCGGGCGCGGTCGCCGACCGGCTGAGGCGGCACCGGCCGGTCATGATCGGCTGCGAGGTGGTCTCGGCCCTCGCCATGGCCACGATCCCGCTGGCCTGGATCGCCGGGCTGCTGACCGTGCCGTGGCTGATCGCGGTGGCGTTCACCGTCGGGACCTGCATGGTGATCTTCCGCGCGGTGAACTTCCCGCACATGGTCGCGGTGGTGCACGACAGCCAGCGGACCGAGGCGCTCGCCGGCTTCCAGTCGGCCTACTCCCTGGCGAGCGTCGGCGGCCCCGGGCTCGCCGGGCTCCTCGTCCAGCTGATCACGGCGCCGTTCGCGATCGTGGTCAACGCGGTGTCGTTCCTGGCCTCCGCGTTCCTGATCCGGGCGATCAAGGCCCCCGAGGCCCACACTCCCGCTCCCCCGCGCGGCATGTGGACCGAGATCCGCGAAGGTCTGCGCAGCGTGGCCGGGCACCCGACGCTCCGCGCGCTCGCCGGCTGCGGAATGACGATCAACTTCTTCGGCCCCGCCTTCATCGCGCTGTTCGTGATCTACTCGCTCAACGTGCTCGGCCTGCCCGCCGGGCTGGTCGGCGCGCTCACCGCCTTCGCCGGCGTGGGCGGCCTGCTCGGCGCCGCGCTCACCCCGCGCCTGGCCCGGCGGTACGGCGAGAACCGGCTGCTGGTCCTCTCGGTGCTGCTCTTCCCGGTCGACTTCGTGGCCGCGGCGCTCGCCTCCGGTCCGACGTGGGCGAAGTTCCTTCTCATGTCCGCCAGCACGCTGGTCACCGGTATGGCCATCGTGGCCTTCTCCATCTGCTTCGGCGCCGTCGTCCTCCGCGAGGCCCCCGCCGAACTGCGCGGCCGGGTCAACGCCACGATGACCTTCATGATCCAGGGCGTCGTCGCTCTGGGCAGCCTCACCGGCGGCCTGCTCGGCGAGCTGCTCGGGCTCCGTCCGGTGCTGTGGATCTGCGCGGCCGGGGTGCTGCTCACGATCCCGTGGATCTGGTTCTCCCCGCTCCGCGACTCCTCCGCACAGCCAGCACGATGAAGCCGGTGGCCAGCCAGACCAGTCCGACGAGCTTGGCGAGGGGGGCGGCCAGGGCGATGATCCAGATCGCGACCAGCCCGCCGGCCACCGGCACCAGCAGGTGCCGCCACCAGTCCCGGCTCCCACGCCGGACCCGGAAATATCCGATCACGGAGGCGTGCAGCATCGCGAACGCCGCCAGCGCGCCGATGTCCACGATCGAGACCAGGACATCGAGGCCGTCGTCCCGGCTCGCCGCCCAGACGGAGACCGCCAGCGTGATCGCCCCGGCACTGAGCAGCGCCACCCTGGGCGTCCCCGACCTGGGGTCCACCGCCGACAGCCCGCGAGGCAGCCCCCCGCCCCTGGCCATGCCGTACAGCAGCCGTCCGGCCGCCGCCACCGCGGCCATCGCGGCGAACGCCGGGCCCACCGCTTTGGCGATCTTCATCAGGGTGGCCAGCCAGGGCGAGACCGACGCGCCGGTCACGTCGTAGAACGCCGTGCCCTGCGCGGCCGGGTGCGCGGCCAGCTCCGCCGGGGGCACCGGGTCCAGCACCCCGGCCAGATAGCTCTGGAGCACGAACAGCAGCCCGGCCACCCCCAGGCAGAGCAGCACCGCCCTGCCCACCTGGCGGGAGTCGCCGCTGGCCTCCTCGGCGAAGGAGGCGATGGCGTCGAAGCCGAGGAACGACAGGACCGCCACCGAGACGGCGCCGATCACCGCGGCCGTCGTCGTCCCCCCGAGCCCGGTGAACGGCGACAGCCACGGTCTGGCCGGCCCCTCGCCGATCAGCACGGCCACCGCCATGACCACGAACACGGCCAGCACCACGATCTCGGCGAGGAGCACCACCAGACCCACCCGGGCGGCCAGCCGCACTCCGGAGACGTTCAGCGCCGTGGTCACCACGAAGGCCAGCGCCGTGAAGGCCCAGGCCGGGACGGCCGGGAAGAGCGCGTGCAGCGCGATCCCGGAGAACAGGTAGGCCACGCTGGGGATGAGCAGATAGTCGAGCATCACCAGCCAGCCGGCCAGGAACCCGGCGCCGCGTCCCAGCCCCGCCGACGCGTAGGCGAACACCGACCCCGCCTCCGGCACCACCCGCGACATCTGCGCATATGAGACGGCGGTGAAGGCCATGGCGATCGTCGCGATGACGTAGACGAGAGCCACCGCGCCGTTGCTCTTGGCGTCGAGCACCCCGAACACGCCGACCGGGGCCAACGGCCCGATGAACAGCAGCCCGTAGACGATCAGATCCCGGGCCGAGAGCGTGCGGCGCAGGGCGACCCGCTCTTCCACCTCGTGTTCTTCCACGTCAGTCCCCCTTTTCCGAGGCTACGGGGACTGCTTTCCCGAGGCTACGGGGGACCGCCCAAGGCTACGGGGACCGCCCCGCCGCCGGGATGGCGGATGCTCCCCCACCTCGGCAGCACCGCCGCACGCCCGGCCCGGCCACCGTACGGCGGCGCTCGCGCCCACCCCGGCCACACAGCGTCTCCGAGACCCCACCGACCTCACACGGACACACCGGCGTGCCACACGGCCCCGCGAGATCCCACCCACATGGGCGCGGACTCACCGGGGTGCCACACGGCCTCATGAGATCCCATGAGACGACACGACGACCCACCGATATCGGCGCAGCCCCAACTACGCGCCACACGGCCCCACGAGATCCCGTACGACGGCACGCGACCCCACCGACCTCACACGGACCCACCGGCGTGCCATGCGATGGCGGCCGGACGGGAACGGTCGATGTCCACAGCCGGGGAGCACCCGTCCACAGAATGCCGCTCGGCGCGCTCGGGGCCGACGGGGATCTCTCATCCTCGGGAACGTGAACCCTCTCCGTGCCCTCGGGATCCGAGCCTCACTGCCCGCCCTGCTGACCGCGCTGCTGTCCGCCGCACCGGGGGCGGCGGGTGCGCACAGCCCGATCGGCAGAGACGGCACCACCGCCCAGGGCGGCACCATCGACCCGAGCACCCAGAGCAGCGCCGGCGGCCCCCGCAGCGCCATGGCACAGGACGGCCCGATCGGCCCTGTCAGCCGGGTCAGCCGGGTCAGCTCGATCGGCGGTGGCGGGGCGCCCGAGCCCTGGGCCCGTTGGGACTGGCCGCTCGCCGGGCGGCCCCGCGTGCTCCGCGGCTTCGCGCCCCCGGCCCAGCCCTGGCTGGCCGGGCACCGAGGGGTCGATCTCGCCACCGCGCCCGGAGCGGAGGTTCACGCAGCCGGGGCCGGGACGGTGGGTTACGCGGGGCCGCTCGCGGAGCGGGGTGTGGTGACGGTCCTCCATGCCGACGGCCTGCGGACGACCTACCTGCCTGTCCGTCCGTCGGTACGGCGCGGCCAGACAGTGGGTCGGGGCGAGGTGATCGGTGCCGTCCAGGACGTTCCCGGTCACTGCCCGGCCACCTGCCTGCACTGGGGCCTGCTCCGCGACGACCTGTATCTCGACCCGCTGCTCCTGCTGGGCCACGGCCAGGTCCGGCTGCTCCCCGTCTGGCCCGCACCCCAGGGTCACACCGGCGACGGACCAGAACCCCGACCACACCAGTAACGGAAGCGGAGCCCGATCACACCAACAACGGAGGCGGAACTCGACCACACCAGTGACGGGGGCGGAGACCGATCACACCAGTGACGGAGCAGGACTCCGCCCACACCAGTGACCGAGCGGGGCCCGATCACACCAATAACGAGGACGGAGCCTGATCACACCAGTGGCCGACCGGGACCCCGACCGCACCAGTAACGGAAGCGGAGACCGATCACACCGGGGGCCGACCGGGACTCCGCTCACATCAGTGACGGAGCGGAGATCCCTTCTGGTGGGGAGGCGCCGCTTCTGGGACGGAGCGCTCTCATCGGCCCGGTGGTCTTTCGGGGCGCAGGCGCCATCCTCGGGGGACGCGCTCGATGTGTCCGGCGGCGGCCAGGCCGCCGAGGCAGGACAGCACGGTCTCCAGGTCGACGCCCGCGGCCACCGCTATCGTCGCCGGGCCCGCGCCGGTCCGGGCGGGCACGGCCTCAAGGACCCTGCGGGTGTCGGGATCCAGCCGGTCGCGCGGGAGCACCGGGCCACGCGCTTCGGGGGCAAGGTCACCGCCCATCGCCCCGACAAGCTCGATCATCTCCTCGGGGGTGGTCACACAGACGGCCGTCCCCTGCCGGATCAACCGGTGACATCCGGCCGAGGTCTGCGAGGTCACCGGCCCCGGCACGGCGGCCAGGTGGCGGTTCAGCGAGATGGCGTGCCCCGCGGTGTTGAGTGCCCCGCTGCGCACGGCCGCCTCGATCACCACGGTGCCCCGCGACAGCGCGGCGATGAGCCGGTTGCGGACCAGGAAACGCGGCCGGATCGGGGTGGCGCCCATCGGGCACTCGCTCACCAGCACCCCCTGCGAGCGCACTGCCGCGAACAGCGAGTGATGCGCGCTGGGGTAGGCGATGTCGGTGCCGCAGGCGAGCACGGCGACGGTCGGCGTCTCACCGGCGAGGGCTCCGCGGTGGACAGCCCCGTCGATGCCGTAGGCGCCGCCCGAGACCACGCTCCAGCCGCGTTCGCTCAGCCCGGCTCCGAAATCGGCCGCGACATGCGTGCCGTACGGTGTGGCGGCCCGGGAGCCGACGACCGCGACCGACCGCAGGCAGGAGAAGCGCAGGTCGGCCTCGCCGTGGAGCCAGAGGGCATGGGGACCGGACTCGCCCAGGTCGCCCAGCTGGGTCGGCCATTCAGGGTCGCCGGGGATCACCAGGCGGGCCCCGTGGCGCTCCCCTTCGGCCAGGTCACGGGCGGGATCGGCCGTCTCCAACCGGGCTGCCCAGGAGGCGAACATCCGCTCAAGCCTGGCCGCGAGCCGCTCCTGCCGCGAGCCGGCCGGGCCCGGATGGCGGGACCGCGTGAACCACCGGGCGAACTCCGGATCGGGGCGCCCCCGGCGGACCTGGCCGACGGCGGCCTGCGGGCCTCGGGAGGCGACGAGCCTGCCCATCACCTCGTCACCGGGCTCGGCCAGCCGCATCAAGGTGACCCGGGCGAGCCGCTCGCTCACCGCTCCTCCCCCAGCCACAGTCCGAGCGCGGTGTTGGTCTCCTCGACCTCCGGTCTGTCCCTGCCGCCGAGGTCGGCCAGGGTCCAGGCCACCCTGAGCACCCGGTCCAGCCCCCGGGCGCTCAGCTCGCCGCTGTCCAGACAGCGGAGCAGGGGGGACATCGCCTCGGGTCGCGGGCGGTATTCGGCGTGGAGCGCGCGGGTCGGCATCTCCGCGTTGCACCGCCACGGCCTGCCCGCGAACCGCTTGGCGGCACGTCCGCGGGCCAGGAGCACCCGCTCGGCCACCACCCGGCTCGGCTCGATGAACCGGCGGTCGGCGAGGAGCTCGCGCCGGGTCGACCGGTGGAGGGTGGCCTTGACGTCGATCCGGTCGAGCAGCGGGCCGGAGAGCCTGGACAGGTAGCGGCGGCGGACCGCGGGGGTGCACCGGCACGGGTCCTCGGGACTGGACGGCTGCGCGCACGGGCACTGGTTGGCGGCCAGCACCAGCATGAACCTGGCGGGGAAGGTGACCGAGCCCAGCGCCCTGGAGACCGTCACCCGGCCCGATTCGAGCGGCTGCCTGAGCGAGTCGAGGACGGTCGCCGGATATTCGGGGGCCTCGTCCAGGAACAGGACTCCCCGGTGAGCGAGCGACACCGCGCCCGGGCGGATCACCCCGCTGCCCCCGCCGATGACGGCCGCGACGGTCGCGGTGTGGTGGGGCGCCACGAACGGCGGGCGGGTCAGCAGCGGACGGTCGGCCGGCAGCACCCCGGCGACCGAGTGGATCGCGGTCACCTCCAGCGCCGCATCCCGCTCCAGCGGCGGGAGCAGGGTGGGCAGCCGCTCGGCGAGCATCGTCTTGCCGGTGCCCGGCTGGCCCAGCATCCAGAAGTTGTGGCCGCCGGCGGCGCAGACCTCCAGCGCGCGGCGGGCGGCGGGCTGGCCGGCCACGTCGCCGAGGTCGGGGGCACTCTCGGAGGGGCCGTCCGGGACGAGCGACCGCGCGCCGTCCGATCCGCCGGCGGGGCCGGGGAGCCCGGCGGACGGGGTGTGCTCGGCCAGGGGCACGTTGACCGGGTCGTCACTGCGCAGCCAGCTCACCAGCTCACCCAGTGTGGCGACGGGGATCACGGTCACGTCCGGCACGAGCGCGGCCTCGGCGGCGTTGTGCGCGGGGACCACGACGGTGCCGGTTCCGGCCCCGGCCGCGGCGAGCACGGCGGGCAGCACCCCGCGCACCGGTCTCACCGAGCCGTCGAGACCGAGCTCGCCGAGGAAGAACAGCCGGGCGACCTTGGCACGGGGCACGGCCCCGGCCGCCGCGAGCAGGGCCACGGCGATCGCCAGGTCGAAGACGCTTCCGCGCTTGGGCAGGCTGGCGGGGAACAGGCTGACGGTGATCCGCGCATCGGGCCATCCGTAGCGGCTGTTGACCACGGCCGAGCGGACCCGGTCACGCGCCTCGCTCAGCGCGGTGTCCAGCATGCCGATGAGGTGCAGGCCCGCCATGCCTGCGCCGACGTCGGCCTCGACGTCGACGAGATGGCCTGCCACCCCGACCAGCGCGATGCAGCGGGTGCGGGCGACGGTCACGGTGTCGCCTCCTGGGCGGCACGCACGGGGCGCAGCCGGTCCGGGCAGCGGCCCGGAGTGGGGCCGCTGCCACCCCTGGGCGTGCCCAGGGGGCCGGCGAGCCGGTGGGAGCCCGCCTCGGGCGAGGCGGCCGTCAGCCGGAGCAGCGAGCGGCAGGGCTCGGACATCTAGCACACCCCCCGCTCGTGGCGGAGGACGAGATCTCCGGCGAACCGCTCAAGGGCGATGACGTCGACGCGGATGGAACCGTATCGCTCAGGCCGAGTGGCCAGCCACCTGACCGCGAGCCTGCGCAGACGGGAGAGCTTCGCCTCGGTGACCGCCTCGAAGGCGGTGCCGTGGCTGCGGCCGGAGCGGGTTTTCACCTCCACCACGACGAGCGCCCGCCCCTCCCGGGCGACCACGTCGATCTCCCCGTCCGGGCACCGCCAGTTGCGATCCAGGATCTGCATGCCGTGCGCCAGCAGATAGTCGACGGCGACCTGTTCGCCGTGCCTGCCGAGCTCGTCCTTCGCGGCCATGGAACCACCTCCGGTCCCAGACCTTCGCTCAGCTCGCCCCGGTCCCGGCGGACCGGATCCGATTCTGTGGATACTCAGCCGGACGCGGGCCGCGCCTGTGGAGAACTCCTCAGTTGGAGAAACCCTCCTTGGGCATCTCAAGATCCGGCTTGGCCAGCTCCTCGACGTTGACGTCCTTGAAGGTGACCACGCGGACGTTCTTCACGAACCTCGCCGGTCGGTACATGTCCCAGACCCAGGCGTCCTGCATCTTCACGTCGAAGAACACGTCGCCGTTCTCGGCCGTCCGGACGTCGAGGTCGACCGAGTTGGTCAGATAGAAGCGCCGCTCGGTCTCCACGACGTAGGTGAACAGTCCGACGACGTCGCGGTATTCACGGTAAAGCTGCAGCTCCATCTCGGTTTCATATTTCTCGAGATCCTCTGCGCTCATACCGATCCTCCTGTTGCACGCCTTCCGGCCCGCCCGATCAGGCGAGACCGGCCCCCATTTCATTCTCACCCATCAGCCCACCGGGCCCGGACCGCGCCACCGTCGCGAACGAGAATCGGTGGGCCGGACACGGGCCGTGAGTTTCGAGCGCCCTGCGATGGCTCACGGTGCCATACCCCTTGTGCACGGCGAAACCGTACTCGGGATGGCGCTCGTCGAGCGCGGTCATCATCCTGTCGCGTGTCACCTTCGCCACGATCGAGGCGGCCGCCACGCAGGCCGCGACCTGGTCTCCCTTCCACACTCCGAGCGACGGCACGGGCAGGCCCGAGACGGGGAACCCGTCGGTGAGCACGTAGCCGAGGTCACAGGACAACCGGGCGACGGCCCGGCGCATTCCCTCGATGTTGGATCTGTGCAGGCCGCGCGCGTCGATGTCGGCCGGTGGGATGACCACCACGCTGACCGCCTCCGCGGCCGCCATGATCAGCTCGTACAGCGACTCGCGCCGGGAGACGGTGAGCAGCTTGGAGTCGTTCAGGCCGCCGATCCGGCGGCTGAGGACCACCGCGGCGACCACCAGCGGGCCGGCGCAGGCGCCCCGGCCGGCCTCGTCGACGCCGGCCACGGGACCCAGCCCACGGCGGGTCCGAGCCTGTCCGGTGATCTGCTCAGCATCCACCGGCTGCTGGCCTCCCCGACGCAGATCCAGCGGCGTCTCCGGACGATCGCCGACCTGCGGT
>NZ_JBSFPS010000052.1:0-41782 GCF_053588315.1 Streptosporangium sp. NPDC003464
CAGGACCGACCGCTCCCTCCCGATGATCGTTTCCGGGCGATCCGCCAGCCGTGGCGATGCGTTGCCGGGATGAATCCGTGCCTCGAATCGCCGGCCGTAGGCTGAGCCTTGGCAGCAATGATCAGGGGGTTCCGCCATGGAATACGTGCGCCTGGGTTCCACCGGCATGAAGGTGTCGAGGGTCTGCCTGGGCATGATGAGCTACGGTGACCCCGCCAAGTGGAGCGAGTGGGTCCTCGACGAGGCCACGGCGGAGCCGATCGTGCGCCGCGCGGCCGACGCCGGGGTGACGTTCTTCGACACCGCCGACGTCTACTCGGCCGGTTCCAGCGAGGAGGTCACCGGCCGCCTGCTCCGCAGGATCTTCTCCGACCGGGACGACTACGTGCTGGCCACCAAGGTCTTCTTCCCGATGGGCAAGGGTGTCAACGACCGCGGCCTGTCCCGCAAGCACATCCACTCCGCCATCGACAACTCGCTGCGCCGTCTCGGCACCGACCACGTGGACCTCTACCAGATCCACCGCTGGGACCCCGAGACGCCGATCGAGGAGACCATGCTGGCCCTGCACGACGTGGTCCGCGCGGGCAAGGCCCGCTACCTCGGCGCCTCCTCGATGAGCGCCTGGCAGTTCGCCAAGGCCCAGCACGTGGCCGAGGTCAACGGCTGGACCAAGTTCGTCACCATGCAGAGCCACTACAACCTGCTCTATCGCGAGGAGGAGCGGGAGATGAACCCGCTCTGCGCCGACCAGGGCGTGGGCCTGATCCCGTGGAGCCCGCTGGCCCGCGGCGTGCTCGCCCGGGCCGGCTCGGAGGAGGCCACCACCCGCGCCGGGAGCGACGAGCGCATCGGCACCCTCTACACCGACGCCGACAACGACCGCCAGATCCTCGACCGGGTCGCCCAGGTGGCCCGGGAGCGCCAGGTCCCCCCGGCCCAGGTGGCGCTGTCCTGGGTGCTCCGGCAGCCGGGGGTGTCGGCCCCGATCGTCGGCGCGACGAAGGAGAGGCACGTCGACGACGCCGTCGCCGCGGTGGACCTGGCCCTGACGGACAAGGAGCTCGCCTTCCTCGCCGAGCCGTACCGCCCGCGGGCCGTCGCCCACTGACGCGCCCGGCCCGGTCCCGCGCGCCGGCCCTGCCGGTGGAGGGCCGGCGCCGAGCGGCCGGAAGTCAGCTCACCCCAGGACGGTGTCCAGGAGCAGGGAGCCGGCGCCGAGCAGCGCCGCGTCGGGGCCCGAGCGGGTGACGGCGATCTCCAGGTCGCGGGTGGCCAGCGGCAGGCAGCGCTCGTAGACCGCGGCCCGGATCGACGCGATCAGCGGCTCGGCCGTGGACAGGCTGCCGCCGACCACGATGGCGTCGGGGTTGAGGAAGTTCACCAGGACGGTGAGCACCTCGCCAATGAGGCGGCCGGCGTTCCTGACCAGCGCGGTGGCCTCGGGCACCCCGTCGTTGACGGCCGCGACGACGTCGGCGGGCCGCCGTACGGCGATGCCCAGCTCGGTCAGGGCGCCCATCAGCGCCGCCCCGCTCGCGTATGCCTCCAGGCAGTCGGAGTGACCGCAGGAGCACACGACGGAGGAGTCGGAGCTGACCCGGACGTGGCTGATGTCGCCGGCCGCGCCCCTGCCCCGGTGCAGGCGGCCGTCGACGATCACGCCGCACCCTATGCCGCTGCCGGCTTTGAGCACCATGAGGTTGTCGCAGCCGGGCCACGCGCGGGCCTCGCCGACGGCCAGGAGGTTGGCGTCGTTCTCGACGAGCACCGGCAGGTCGTAGTGCGCGCCGAGATGCTCGGCGACGGGGAAGTTGTTCCAGCCGGGCATGCGCGAGGGGGACACCACGCGGCCACTGGCGGGGTCCACGGGGCCGGGGATGCCGGTGGCGATCCCGCGCAGGGGGACGCCGGGCGGGCCGTGGGCCAGCAGCAGTTCGTCGAAGGAGGCCGCCATCCAGTCGAGGGTCGCCTCCGGGCCCAGCGCGATGTCGCAGGGGCGCTCCTCGACGACCAGCGGGGTGCCGCTGAGGTCGAGCAGGCCGAGCCGGACGTGATGGGCCCCGAGGTCGGCCACCGCGAGCAGCCCGGCGGTGGGACTGACCCGTAGCCGCCGTGGCCGCCGCCCGCCGCGGGAGGTGCCCGACCCCTCCTCCACGAGCAGCCCGGCCCCGATCAGCTCCTCCACCCGCAGGGAGACGCTTGACGCCGCCAGGCCGGAGAGGCGGGCCAGCTCGGCGCGTGACTCGGCGTGGCCGGTGGCGACGAGACGCATGAGATCGCCCTGGGCTCCCCGCACGAGCAACCTCTCTTTGCCTGACATGAACAGAGGAATACCACGTCTGTACTTACTACGGCAATGTGTTGACTTCGGCCGGAATCATCCATTACGTTCCGCTTTATCTTCGATTTCGAAGGAAGACGGCAATGATTCAGGTGCAAGGGCTGAACAAATGGTTCGGCGATCATCACGTACTGCGCGACATCGACCTTGAGGTGGCGCAGGGCGAGGTCGTCGTGGTGATCGGCCCCTCCGGGTCGGGCAAGTCCACGCTGTGTCGCTGCCTGAACCGGCTGGAGAGCGCGGGTTCGGGCGACATCCTCATCGACGGCGTCCCCGCCCCGGTCGAGGGCCGCGAGCTGGCCAGGCTCCGGGCCGACGTCGGCATGGTCTTCCAGTCGTTCAACCTCTTCCAGCACAAGACCGTGCTGGAGAACGTCATGCTCGCCCCGGTGAAGGTGCGCGGCGTCGGCCGCGCCGAGGCGGAGCGGACCGCGCGGGAGCTGCTGGCGCGCGTCGGCATCGCCGAGCAGGCCGGCAAGCTCCCCGCGCAGCTGTCGGGCGGCCAGCAGCAGCGGGCGGCCATCGCCCGCGCGCTCGCCATGCGGCCCAAGGTGATGCTCTTCGACGAGCCCACCTCGGCGCTCGACCCCGAGATGGTCGGCGAGGTCCTGGACGTGATGGTCCAGCTCGCCGCCGACGGCATGACCATGGTCGTCGTCACCCACGAGATGGGCTTCGCCCGCCGGGCCGCCGACCGCGTGGTGTTCATGGACGGCGGCCAGATCGTCGAGACGGCCGAGCCGAACGCCTTCTTCGAAGCTCCCCAGACCGACCGGGCCAGGGACTTCCTGGCCAAGGTACTCACTCACTGATCGCAAAGGATGGTGGGCCCGATGGTGTCCATGAAGCGGATGGCCGCTGTCGCCGCCGTGTCGATGATCGGCCTCTCGGCCTGTTCCGGCACGGATTCGGGCAGCCCGGCGGTGCCGGGCGAGGCCAAGGGCGGTGATCTGCTCGCCAAGGCGCCGGTGGCGGCCGCTGCCGACATCCTGCCCGGCTCCACGATGGAGAAGATCAAGCAGCGCGGCGAGCTGATCGTCGGCGGGTCGCTCGACGCCCCGCTGCTGTCGCAGCAGAACCCGACGACCGGCGAGGTCGAGGGGTTCGACGCGGACATGGGCAAGGCTCTCGCCAAGTACATCATCGGCGAGCCCAAGGTGAAGATCGTCAACTCGGCGTCGGAGACCCGTGAGGCGCTGCTGAGCAACGGCACCGTCGACGTCGTCTTCCAGACCTACACGATCACGCCGGAGCGGGCCGAGCAGGTCGCCTTCGCCGGGCCGTACTACTCCTCCGGCCTGACCCTCGCGGTCCGGAAGGGCACCTCGGGCATCGCCAAGCCGGAGGACCTCAACGGCAAGACCGTCATCGCCGGGGCCAACACCCCGGCCATCCCGGCGATCAAGAAGCTCGCGCCGCAGGCGAAGATCGTGACCTTCGGCAGCGACCCCGAGTGCATGCAGGCGCTCAAGCAGGAACGCGGCGATGCCTATGTCCAGGACGAGACGCTCCTGATCGCCAACGCCCAGAAGGACCCCTCGATCCAGGTCGTCGGCCAGCCCTTCACGACCGACCCGTACGGCATCGGCCTCAAGCACGGTGACGACCAGTTCAAGAAGTTCGTCAACGACTGGCTGAAGAAGACCCAGGCCGCCGGTCTCTGGCAGCAGACCTGGAAGAACTCCATCGGCACGGTCGTGCAGGGCGAGGCTCCCGCCCCGCCGCAGATCGGCTCGGTGCCGGGCTCCTGATGTCGGCGATCCTGGATCACCTGCCCGAGTTCTGGCAGGGACTGATCGTGACCCTCCAGCTGACCGCGGCGTCGTTCGCCGGCGCCGCGGTCATGGGGCTCGTGATCACGGCCATGCGGGTCAGCCCGGTCGGCGTGCTGCGCGGGATCGGCACGGCCTACGTGGAGACCTTCCAGAACCTGCCCCTCCTGGTGCTGCTGGTGCTGGCCGTCTTCGGCCTGCCGGAGATCGGGATCAAGGCCGGCCTGCTGGAGACGGCCATCGTGGTCATCGCGCTCTACGAGGCCGCCTACATCGCCGAGGCGCTGCGCTCCGGCGTCAACGCCGTCTCCGCCGGGCAGGGCGAGGCGGCCCGCGCGCTCGGGCTGACCTTCAGCCAGTCCCTGCGCCACGTGATCCTGCCGCAGGCGCTGCGCACGGTGATCCAGCCGCTGGGCAACGTCTTCATCGCGCTGACGATGAACACCTCGCTCGCGGCCGCGGTCGGCGTGGTCGACCTGACCGCCGCGGCCAACCGGGTGAACCTCATGGAGGCCCAGCCCATCCCGATCTTCGTCGGGGCGGGCCTGGCCTACGCGCTGATCGCCGCCTGTGCCGGGTTCGTCACCGGGCGGCTCGAACGACGGCTGGTGATGGTCCGATGAGCAGCCTGCTCTTCGACGAGCCCGGGCCGCGCGCCCGCCGCAGGATCCGGATCGCGACCGTGGTGGGGGCGGTCGCGGTGCTCGCCCTGCTGGCGCTGGCCGTACGCCAGTTCGCCGCCAACGGCCAGCTCGACGCCGACCGCTGGCAGCCGTACGCGACGTGGCCGATGTGGCGCTACCTGCTCGACGGACTGTGGTCCACCGTGCTGGCGGCGGTCGTCTCGGCCGCGCTCGCGATGGCCGCCGGGCTGGCGCTGGCCCTCGGACGGCTGTCGCGGCGCCGGTGGGTGCGCGTGCCCTCCGCCACGTATGTGGAGGTCGTGCGGACCGTCCCGGCGCTGCTGCTGGTCTACGTCGTGCTGTTCGCGCTGCCCCGCTACGGGCTGGACCTGCCTCTGTTCTGGAAGCTCGTGGTGCCGCTGGCGGTGTCGAACGCGGCGGCGTTCGCGGAGATCTTCCGGGCCGGGATCCTGTCCGTCGAGCGCGGCCAGAGCGAGGCGGGTCTGGCCGTCGGGCTCACCCACGGCCAGACCATGCGCATGATCGTGCTCCCGCAGGCGGCCCGGCGCGTGCTGCCCTCGATCGTCAGCCAGTCGGTCGGCCTGCTGAAGGACACCTCGCTGGGCTTCGTGGTCAGCTACGCCGAGCTGCTCTACAGCGGCAAGGTCCTGGCGACCTACAACGGCCTGCTCATCCAGACCTACATCGTCGTCGCGCTGGTCTACCTGGTGGTCAACGCGTCGCTGTCCAAACTCGCCCGCACCCTCGAAGCCCGCCAACCGCGGGCCCGCCAACCGCGAAGGAGACTCTCCCGTGCCTGAACTCGTCCCGCCCGCCGGGGGAGCCTCCGGCTTCGTCCCGCTCGCCGAGGTGGTGCGTTCGGGATTCTCCGAAAGCGTGCACTTCGGCAGCGCGGTCGGCCTCGCGCCCGACGGCGGCACCGCCGTCGCCCGCGGCCTGGTCGGCGCCCCGGTGCTGCCGCGCTCGTCGGCCAAGCCGTTCCAGGCGCTGGCGTGCCTGCTGTCCGGCGCCGACCTGCACGGCCCGCGCCTGGCCATCGCCGCCGGCAGCCACACGGGTGAGGATTTCCACGTACGGCTGGTCGCCGAGATGCTCGGCGAGGCGGGGCTGGGCTTCGAGGCCCTCGGCTGCCCCGCCGACTGGCCGGAGGACGAGAGCACCCGGCACGGGCTGATCCGCGAGGGCCTGGCGGCCTCGCGCGAGCGGATGAACTGCTCGGGCAAGCACGCCGCGATGCTCACCGCGTCCGTGGCCTCGGGATGGGCCGTCGACTCCTACCTCGACCCCGGCCACCCCGTGCAGCGGCGGGTCCGGAGCGTCGTCGAGGAGCTGTCGGGAGAGGAGACGGCCCATGTGGCCGTCGACGGGTGCGGCGCGCCGCTGTTCGGGCTGTCGCTGACCGGGCTGGCGCGGGCCGTGCAGGCCCTGGTCCTGGCCGCGCCCGGGACGGCGCCGCGGGCGGTCGCCGACGCGATGCGCGAGCATCCCGAATACGTCGGCGGGACCGGCCACGTCAACACCTCCCTGATGCGGGCGCTGCCCGGGGCGGTGGCCAAGGGCGGGGCCGAGGGCGTGCTCGTCGTCGCGCTCGCCAGCGGGCACGCGGCGGCGGTCAAGGTCATCGACGGCAGCCCGCGGGCCACGACGGCGATCGCGCTGGCCACCCTCCGGGCGGCGGGCGGCGACGTCTCGACGGCCGGGGAGTTCGCGAGTGTTCCGGTGCTGGGCGGGGGCGTCCCGGTCGGCGAGATCCATGTTCTGGGGGAAGAAGAATGAGCCTCACCTACGAGATCTGCATCGACAGCACGGCGGGCGCGCTCGCGGCCGAGCAGGCCGGGGCCGACCGGGTCGAGCTGTGCTCGGCGCTCTTCGAGGGCGGCCTCACCCCGACCCTCGGCACCGTCGAGGCGACCCTCGCCGCGGTCTCGTCGATCCGCGTCCACGTGATCATCCGTCCCCGGGGCGGCGACTTCATCTACGACGAGCACGAGATCGCGGCCATGGAGCGCGACGTGGCCACCTTCCGGGAGGCGGGCGCGCACGGCGTGGTGATCGGGGTGCTGACGCCGGCGGGCGAGGTGGACGTCGAGGTGGCCAAGCGGCTCATCGGCGCGGCCGAGGGGCTCTCGGTCACCTTCCACCGGGCCTTCGACATGACCGCCGACCCGTTCGCCGCCCTCGGCGCGCTCACCTCGCTGGGCGTCGACCGGGTGCTCACCTCCGGCCAGGACACCACCGCGCTGGAGGGCGCGCCGCTGATCGCGTCCCTGGTCGAGCGGGCGGGCGACGATCTGATCATCATGCCCGGCGGCGGCATCACGCCCCGCAACGTGGGCCGGGTGGTGGCGGCGACGGGGGTCAAGGAGATCCACTTCGCCGCCCTCGTGGACGCGCCCAGCCCGGCCGTCCACCGCAACCCCCACCCGTTCATGGGCGGCGAGCTGCGCCAGCCGGAGTACGCCCGGCGGATCACCTCCCCCGGCCTGGTCTCCGAGGTGATCTCCGCCTCCGGGCGCTGAGGGACGGCCACGCCGGGGTCCGGCTCCGGCCTCACACCCCGGTGGGCAGGGTCTCCAGCTCTCCCCGGCCCTCCCGCTCCAGGTGCAACGGCTGGAGCGCGGAGGTCCTGGCAATCCAGCACAGGGCGTCGTAACGGTCGCCCATCGTGCTGGGCACGTAGTTGCGCCACTCCCGTACCGGGTCGTAGACCACGCCGATGGCGCGGTGCCCCAGCCGGGCCCTCAGCCAGCGGGCGTCCGGCCGGTCGGCGAAGACGAACAGGGCGCGGTGCTCCGGGCCGGCCCCGGCGCCGCCCAGCAGCCCTTCGAGGGTGTCCGGAGGCGGCGGGGGCACCGGCATGACCTCCATGGGCGCCCCCCACCGCGGGGCGGCGACCACCTCGCCGTGGGCGGTGGCGGAGCCGACCAGCACGACGCCGTCCGCGCCGTGCCGCTCCCTGGCGAGCCGGCCGAGGTTGACGATCCCGCCCCGCGCCATGTCTGTGGCCCTGGCGTCGCCGATGTGGGTGTTGTGCGCCCACACGACCGCCTTCGCGCCGTCGCCGTGGAAGTGCAGCAGCCGGTCCAGGGTGTCGGCCATGTGGATGTCGCGGACGTTCCACGCCTCCGCCCCGCCACTGATCATGGACCGGTAGTAGCGGTCGGCGGCCGCCGCGACCTCGGCGTTCTGCCAGATGTTGAGCCGCTCGACCGGGTCGGCGGCCTCGGCGGGCAGCGAGTGCCGTACCCGGCACAGCAGCTCGACCGTCTCCCGCTCGCACCCCTCCGGCACCAGCCGGAGGCTCCGGACGTAGGTCTGGGAGTCCTCGCCGCAGGGCTCGAAGCAGCGGTAGGCCTCCAACGCCGTCTCCACGTAGTCGGGATGGTATTCGTGCAGGTAGAGGACGACGGACCGGAGGGAGTCCCACAGGCTGTAGACGTCCAGGCCGTAGAAGCCCACCCGCTCCCCGGTCGGCCGGAGCGCGTTGCGCTCCCGCAGCCACCGGCAGAAGTGCGCGGTCTCCGCGTTGGCCCACATCCAGGTCGGCCAGCGGCGGTAGGCGTCCAGGGCCTGCGTCGGATCCTCCGGGGAGCCGTCGGCCAGCGTGACCGAGCGGTGGACCTGCCAGCAGTCCGGCCAGTCTCCCTCCACCGCCACGAAGGAGAAGCCGCGCTCCTCGACGAGCCGGCGGGTCAGCGCCGCCCGCCAGACCTGGAACTCGTGGGTTCCGTGGCTGGCCTCGCCGGCCAGCACGCACCGGGCGTCGCCGATGCGATCCATGAGGGGGTCGAGGTCGGCCTCCTCCTCCAGTGGGAGGGCCATCCCCCGGATCTCGTCCGTCTCTTCCATGCGACATCCGTTCCAGCGGTCGGCCCGGCGGCCGGGGCGACCGGGTGCGTCCCGGCGGCGCGGGGCCGCCGGGACCACCGGGACCGCCGGGCGCGGTCCGGACGTGGTCCAGGCGCGGTCCGGGCCTCCTCCGCCGTGGCCGGAGGAGGGGGACCCGCCAGGTCTCCGTGTGGCTTTCGCCCTTCACCGGCCTTCCCTACCCGCCCGTCCATCCGCCTTGTCCCCGCGTTCGCCAACGGATGCTTGACCCTCCCGGGAGGGCGGGTGCGGTCACTCGTCCATGACGTACGGGTGGGTGAGGAATTCGAGCGAGTGGCCGTCGGGGTCGTCGACGTACACGCCCCGGCCGCGGTGACGGTGGTTGATCTGCTGGGGCTCGGTATGGCCCGGATCTCCCCAGTGGGGCAGCCCGCGCTCGATGATGCGGGCGTAGATCTCGTCGAACTCCTCCTCCGAGACCAGGAACGCCAGGTGCTGCATGACGATCCGGTCGGCGCGGACGATGGAGTCCGCGTAGTCGACGGTCACGCCGTTGGCGAGCGGGACGGCGGCGAACGGCCCGTAGGCCCGGGGCTCGGGCGCGCCGAGCAGCCCGGTGAGGAAGCGGGCGGAGGCGGAACGGTCGCTGCTGTGCACGATCGTATGGTCGAGCTGCGCTGGCACGGGACCTCCTGGTGACGTCTCGGAAACGACTTGCTCCTACGACGTTACGGCCGGGGCCCGCGTCCGGCATCGGGCCTTCGGCCTACGTCCAACGGCCCCCCGGCGGGACGGCCGGCGCCCGGACCTGGACGCGGCGGCGTGCGCCCGGCCCGGCCGACGGACCCGGCCGGGCCGCCGGGACGGCCGGGAAAACGTCGGTGCGATCTTCTAGGCTGAGCCCCATGGCACGAGCTAATGACGCTGTGGCGGCCGCCCTGGAGGAATACGCCGAGCTGTTCGCGATGACGGGCGGCGACGCCTTCCGGGTGCGCAGCTACCAGAAGGCGGCCAAGGCGATCGCGGGCTTCCCCGACGACATCGCGGCCACGGCCGTGCGGAGCGTGCCGGGGGTGGGCGAGGCGATCGCCAAGAAGGTCGAGGAATACCTCGAAAGGGGGAGCTTCCGCCAGCTCGACGACCTGCGCGGGAAGGTCCCCGGCGGGGTGCGGAGGTTGACCCGGATCGCCTCGCTCGGGCCGAAGAAGGCGGTCTTCCTCTACCAGGAGCTCGGCATCGACTCCCCCGAGGCCCTCGCCGAGGCCATCGGGCAGGGGCGGCTCAAGGGCCTGAAGGGCTTCGGCGCCAAGACCGAGGAGAACCTGCTCAAGGGGATCGAGCAGCTCGAGCGGGACGGCGCCAGGGTGCACACCGGCGTGGCCATGCGCCTGGCCGAGCGGATCGTCGCCTCGCTGGCCGCCGAGCGGATCGCCCACGCCGGATCGCTGCGCCGGATGAAGGACACCATCGGCGACATCGACATCCTCGCCGTCGGCCCGGTGACCCTGATGGACGACTTCAAGGCCATGCCCTACACCGCGGAGGTCATCGCCTCGGGCGAGAAGAAGACCTCGATCCGCACCGTCGAGGGCGTCCAGGTGGACCTGCGCGTGGTCCCGGCCGGCTCGTGGGGCGCCGCGATGCAGTATTTCACCGGGTCCAAGGAGCACAACGTCCACCTGCGCGAGATCGCGGTGAAGAAGGGCTGGAAGCTCTCCGAATACGGCCTGTTCGACGGTGACCGGGTGATCGCGGCCGAGCACGAGGAGGACATCTACCAGGCGCTCGGCATGCCGTGGATCCCGCCGACGCTGCGCGAGGACGGCGGGGAGATCGCCGCCGCGCTCCGGGGCGAGCTGCCCGCCCTCGTCACCGTCGGCGACCTCCGGGGCGACCTGCACACCCACACCGACCTGACCGACGGCATCGCCTCGCTGGAGGACATGGTCGCGGCGGCCGGCGCGCGCGGCTACTCCTACTACGCGGTGACCGACCACGCCCCCGACCTGGCGATGCAGCGGATGACCCTGGACAAGGCCCTGGAGCAGCGCGAGCGGCTGCGCCGGCTCCAGGGAGACCACCCGGGCATGCGGCTGTTGCACGGCTCGGAGCTCAACATCGCCCCCGACGGCTCGGTCGACTGGCCCGCCGAGGTGCTGGCGGGCTTCGACGTGTGCGTGGCGAGCGTGCACTCGCACTTCAGCCAGCCGCGCGAGGAGATGACCCGCCGTTTCATCGCCGCGTGCGAGAACCCGCACGTGCACATCATCGGCCACCCCACCACCCGCAAGATCGGCGGGCGCCCGCCGGTCGACGCCGACTGGGACGCGGTGTTCCGCGCCGCCGCCCGCACCGGCACCGCGATGGAGATCGACTCCTTCCCCGACCGCTCCGACCTGCCCGCCGATCTCGTACGGCTGGCCCGCCACCACGGCGTGAAGTTCTCCATCGACAGCGACGCCCACGCGGTCCCCCACCTGGACAACCAGCGCTTCGGCGTCGGCCTCGCCCAGCGCGCCTGGCTGACCACCGACGACGTGATCAACACCTGGCCGCTGGATCGGCTGCTAGCCTTTCTGAATCGCTGACAGTCACATGATCCTCACTCCCCCTTCGCAGATTACATGGTTTTTTGGTAGGAAATAGATGTAGGGGAAGGGGAGGCGCCGCATGCCGTACGAGGACCTGAACGACGAGGCCGTTCACCACCGCACCCGCGCCGGGCAGCTCGCCCGGGGCGGGCGCGATGGGGGCGGGCGCGACCAGGGCGGGCGCGACCGGCTCCGGCTCGCGGCCGTCGACGGGGAGCCGGTCCCCGCCGGCGGCGTCACGGGGATCGTCAAGCCGCTGCCGCCGGAGACGTTCATCGGGCACGGGACGAACGCCGAGATGCGCTGGGAGGCGATGCGCGACGTCGGCTACCACGTCTCCAACGACCGGTTCTTCGTGCGCAACCACACCTCGACCCCCATCATCGACGCGGCGACCTGGCGGCTGGAGCTGCACGGCACGGGGCTGCGCAACCCCAGGAGCTTCGGCTACGAGGAGCTGCTCGCACTGCCCGCGGTGACGCGGGACGCGGCGATCGAGTGCGCGGGCAACGGCCGGAGCTTCTTCGCCACCCAGCAGGGCCAGGAGATCTCCGGCACCCCCTGGCGGCTGGGCGGCATCGGGGTGGCCCGCTGGCGCGGGGTGCCGCTGGCCACGGTGCTGGAGCGCGCCGGGATCACCCCTGACGCCGTCGACGTCATGCCGCGCGGGCTCGACGCCCCCTACGTGGCCGACGGGGTCGACCACGGCCGGGTGCGCCGCCCGATCCCGGTGTCCAAGGCGCTCAAGGACGTGATCCTCGCCTACGAGATGAACGACCGGCCCCTCCCGCCCGACCACGGCCACCCGGTGCGGCTGATCGTCCCCTCCTGGATCGGCCTGGCCTCGATCAAGTGGGTGGGCGACATCGAGGTCTCCACCTCACCGCTGACCTCGCCGTGGAACACCGATTTCTACCGGATGTTCGGTGCCGCCTACCCGCCCGAGGGCAGCCCCCCGCTGACCACCCAGGGGGTCAGGAGCGCCTTCGAGCTGCCCTGGCACGCCACCCTGGCGGCCGGGCGGCCGCACGTGCTGCACGGGCGCTCCTGGTCGGGCAACGGCCGGATCGCCGGGGTGGAGGTGAGCTTCGACGGCGGCGCCACCTGGCACCGCGCCCAGCTGCGCGGCCCGCACGTCGTGCCGGCCTGGACCCGCTGGCACATCACCTGGAACCCCCAGCAGGCCGGCCCGCACACCCTGCTCGCCCGGGCCACCGACGAGACCGGCGTGGTCCAGCCGGCCCGGACCACGCACAACGACTACGGATATCTCTTCGACGCCGTCGTTCACCATCCCGTGATCGTCGTGAACGGATAATCCAGAACCGCCCCGGCGCACCGGCCGCACCGATCACAGGGCAATTCAATACACAACTCTTACTCCTCCGGAAGGGCATTGAATTCTCCCTGCACGGCGCGCGTATCCGGTGATCGACGGAGGTCCCGCACCGTGATTCACGGCCGGATCATCCGACTTCATCTGAAAGACTCCCAAGGTCGCCCAGACGAAACGAGGTGGTAACCGACCGGAGCGATGATGGCCGTCCCCGTCCTTGTCCGCTCTCCATTCGGAGGCTCGATCAATGCGCCAGCTGACCGCACTCGACGCGCAGTTCCTGCACGCCGAATCGGCGACCACCGCGGCTCACGTCGCCGGGGTGGCGATCCTCGACCCGGCCTGGGCTCCCGCGGGCGCCGTCACGCGTGAGGCCCTGATCGAGCTGCTGCGCGGGCGGCTGCATCTCGCCCCGGCGCTGGGCCTGCGCCTGGCCGGCGTGCCGTTCGGCCTGGACCACCCCTACTGGACGGAGGCCGCCGGGCTCGACGTCGCCGACCACGTCTACGAGACGACCCTCCCCCTGCCCGGCGACGAGGCGCAGCTGGCCGAGGCGGTCGCCCGGATCCACGAGCGGCGGCTGGACCGCGGCCGCCCGCTCTGGGAGATGCACCTCATCCAGGGCCTGACCGGCGGCCGGGTGGCCCTCTACGCCAAGGTCCACCACTGCGCCGTCGACGGGGTGTCGGGCGCGGAGACCCTGGCCGCCCTGCTGGACCTCACCCCCGAGCCCCGCGTGGTCGAGCCGCCCGCGTCCCGGGCGGCGACCGCCGCCCCCGGGCCGGCCACGATGCTCGCCGCGGCCGTGACCCGGTCGGTGGCCCACCCGGCCAGAGCGCTGCGCTCGCTGGGCAGGATGGCGGCCGACCTCGACGCGATCCCGCTGGCCGGCGCCCTCCCGGGGGCCCGGACGGTGGCCGCGGCGGCCCGGATGCTCCGGGGCCGGACCGGGGAGCTGCCGGAGCTGCCCTCCCTGTCGGTCCCGCGCACGCCGTTCAACGGCCCGATCAGCGCCGAGCGGCGCTTCTCCTACGGCTCGATCCCGCTGGCCGAGGTCAGACGGATCGCCAGGACCTTCGGGATCAGCGTCAACGACGTGGTCATGACACTGTGCGCGGCGGCGCTGCGTTCCTGGCTGCGCGAGCGGGACGCCCTGCCGGAGCAGCCGCTGGTCGCCGCCGTCCCGGTCGCGGTCCGCGCCCCGGGCGTCCAGGAGACGGTCGGCAACCGGCTCTCCGTCATGATCGTCCCGATGCCGACCGACGTCTCCTCCCCTCTCGACCGCCTGCGGATCACGGGGCGGACGATGCACACGGCCAAGCGGCGCTTCGCCGGCTCCCCCGCGACCTGGCTGAGCGAGCTGCCGTCGATGCTGCCCGCGGCCGTCACCGCGCTGGCGACCTCCACGGTCTTCCGGCTGGCCTCGATCGTGCTGCCGCCGATCAACCTGATCGTCTCGAACGTGCCGGGGCCCCAGCTCCCGCTGTATCTGTGCGGGGCCCGGGTGCTCGCCTACTACCCGATGTCGGTGCTGACCGACGTGAGCGGCGGCGTCAACATCACCTGCTTCTCCTACGACGGCTCACTGAACTTCGGCATCCTCGCCTGCCCCGACCGGGTGGAGGACGTGTGGCGGCTGATGGGGCACCTGCAGGAGGCGATGGACGAGCTGACGGAGCTGGCCGGGCCCCGTCCGGCCAGGGAGACGGAGGTCGAGGCGGTCCCGGCCTGAGACGGCGGCGGCTCAGCCCAGGGCGTGGGCGATCAGCTCGGCGACCGCGTCGGGGTCGATGTGGTGGCCGGTGAGCTGGCAGAGGCTCTCCTGGTAGAGCAGGACCGCGGCGAAGGTGACCGCGGCCACCTCCAGCCGGGCGGCGTCGCCGCGCGCCGTGGGCAGCGCCAGCTCCAGCACGGACCGGGCCCGCCGGATGATCTCGCCGTTCAGCCGGCCGAGCCGGTCGCGGACCGAGCCGTGCGTGTCGGCCTCCCGGAACAGGATGCGGCGCATCGCCGGGGACGCGCTGAGCGGCAGCCGGCGGGCCAGCCGCGACAGGGCCCCGGCCGCGTCGCCGGGGACCGCCTCCACCTCCGGGGCCTCCTCCACGAGCGTGCGCTCGTCGACCAGGGCGACCAGCACGTCGATCTTCTTCGGGAAGTAGTGGAAGACGAGCCCTTTGGGCACCCCGGCCAGCCGGGCGATCTCCGCGGTGGGCGTGGCCTCGTAACCGCCCCCGGCGAACAGCTCCTCCGCGGCGTCGAGAATGCGCGTGCGCGTGCCGGGGTCCGAGGCGTCGCGCGGGCGCCCGGCCCTGCCGGAGCGCTGTCTGAGGCTGCCCACAGCCCGACCATAGCCCCCGGCCAGGCCGGATTTCCATGCCGCCGGGGGGAGAGCGCCGTACGCACACCGCACGCCGTACGCACACCGTCCGGAAGGGTCGGTACGGTCATGTAGTGTTTGAGACGAAATTGTCTCATATGAAACGGAGATGCATGGTGGCCGTGGGCCGCGACCAGATCATCGCCCTGGCGATACAGCACCTGAACGAGGATCCGACCGCCTCCATGGCCCAGATTGCCGAGGCCACCGGGGTCAGCCGCGCCACGCTCCACCGGCACTTCGCCAGCCGGGAGGAGCTGCTGGCCGTCCTCGGCCGCAAGGCGCTCGACAGCTGGGAGCGGGTGCAGCGGCGGGCCGCCATCGAGGAGGCCACCGCCTCCGCCGACCCGGAGCGCGTCACCGCCGCCCTGCGGGACCTGCTCGCCGGCATGGTCGACGACGTGCAGGAGTACGGCTTCGCGCTGACCGAGCACGTGATGACCAAGCTGCCCGGGCTGCGCGAGCGCGCCGACGAGCTGGAGGAGCGCGAGCTCGCGCTCTACCTGGCCGCGCAGCGGGCCGGCGTGCTCCGCCCCGATCTGCCGGTCAGGTGGATCAGCAACACCTCCTACGGCCTCATCATCGCCGTGCGGGAGAGCCTGCGGCGGGGCGACGTCGCGCGCAGGGACATCGAGCGGCTGCTGGTCGAGACCTTCCTGCGAGGGACCGCATGACGCGCGCGTCCGGACGGGGACCGGCGCTCGACGCGCCGCACCCACGCCGCTGGGCGGGGCTCGGTGTCCTGTCCGCGAGCCTGCTGCTGGTGGTCATGGACATGACCATCCTCAACGTGGCGCTGCCGGCGATCTCCGCCGATCTGAAGCCGGACTCGGTGCAGCTGCTGTGGATGGTGGACGTCTACGCGCTCGTGCTGTCCGGCCTGCTCGTCACGGTCAGCGCGCTGGGCGACCGGTGGGGCCGCAAGAAGATGCTGCTCACCGGATTCGCGATCTTCGGCCTCGCCTCGACCGCGGTGCTGGTGGCCGACAGCCCCGGCGACGTGATCGTCGCACGGGCGTTCCTCGGCGTCGGCGGCGCCATGATCATGCCGTCCACCCTGTCGATGATCCGCACCCTGTTCACCGATCCGCGCGAGCGGGCCACCGCGCTGGGCGTCTGGTCGGCCATGGCCGCGCTCGGCGGCGCGCTGGGCCCGATCCTCGGCGGCGCGTTGCTGGAGAGGTTCAGCTGGCACGCCGCGTTCCTGGTCAACGTCCCGGTGATGGTCGCGGCGGTCGTCGCCGGCCTCCTCCTGCTGCCCGAGTCCCGCGATCCGCGCCCGGGCCGCTGGGACGCGCCGGCCACGGCACTGTCCATCGTGGGGATGGTCGCCCTGGTGTGGGCGATCAAGCACTTCGGCAAGGAGGGGTTCGGCGACCCCAGCGCGCCGATCTCCCTGGCCGTCGCGGTGGTGACGCTGGTCTGGTTCGTCAGACGCTGCCTCGACCGGCCCGATCCGCTGCTGGACGTCCGCCTGTTCGGCCGTCCCTCCTTCACCGCGGGCACCGTCGCCGCGCTGACCACCTCCGTCGCGATGGCCGGGATGCTGCTGCTGATGGCCCAGTGGATGCAGCTCGTCCAGGGCTACTCACCCCTGGAGACCGGGGTGCGGCTGCTGCCGACCGCGGCCGGCGCGGGGCTGGTCTCGCCGCTGGCCCCCCGCCTGGCCGTCCGGGTCGGCACCAGGACGGTGCTCGCCGGCGGTCTGGCCGTCGCCGGGGCGGGGTTCCTGGTCCTCTTCGCCGCGCCGGCCCCGCTCTCCTACCCGGCCGTGGCCGTGGCGCTCCTGCTGATCGGCGTGGGCATGGGGTCGCTGGCGATCGCCTCGGCGGTCATCATGTCCAGCGCGCCGCCCGAGCGGGCCGGCAGCGCCGCCGCGATCGAGGAGACCAGCTACGAGCTGGGCGGGGCGCTGGGCGTGGCCGTTCTCGGCAGCGTCGCCGCGGCGGTCTACCGCGGCGGGCTCGCGCCGCCCGAGCCGGCCATGGCGGGCGTGACCGGCCGGGCCGCCGAGGTGGCCCGCGAGTCGCTGGGCGGGGCGCTGGAGGTGGCCGGAGGCGCCGGCCGGGCCGGGGCCGAGCTGGCCCGCCAGGCCCAGGCCGCCTTCACCGACTCGCTGGCCGTGACCGGCGCGGCCGGCGGCGGCCTCATGCTGGCCGCCGCCGTCGCGGTGTGGCTGCTCACCCCACGCGACATGGACCTGTCCGGCGACCACTGACCGTCCCGGCAGCCCCCTGGCCACCCCGTACGGCACGCGCCGCGGGCCGGCCCCCGCCGGGCGGGCCCGCCCGGCGGCTCATCCGGCGCCGATGGCGTCGAGCAGCATCGGCAGCGCGCGGCGGAGCTCCCCGTTCCAGTAGGTCATGTTGTGACGCCCGCTGTAGAAATGGGTCTCGACGGGGATGCCCAGCTCCTTGAGCCGGCCGGTGAAGGATCTGGCCGCCCGGTCGGCGAGCTCCTCGGTGATGTCGCCGAAGAGCTCGCCCTCTCTCTTGCGGCCGTCGCCGGCGGCCACGTAGAGCCGGACCCCGCGGAGCCTGCCCGCCAGGTGGTAGGGGTCGTGGGCCCGCCATATCCCGCGGTCGTCGTGGGGGTCGCCCCAGATGCGCTTCCAGTCGGTGCCGAAGCAGCCCGCGGTGGTGCCGAGCATGACGGCCAGGTCGACTCCCGGCATGAGGGTGTGCACGGCCCCGCTGAAGGAGGCCGCGGCCCGGAAGTTCCCGGTCGCGGCGTAGAGCATCGCCCCCTGACCGCCCATGGAGTATCCGGCGACGGCCCGCTCCCCGCTCGCGGCGTAGCGGCTCTCCAGCAGGGGCAGCAGCTCCTTCAGGTGGTAGGTCGCCCACCGGGGCGGGCCGCCGTCGCCGCCGTTGTACCAGTCGGAGTAGCTGCCGCACTTGCCTCCGTCCGGCATCACCACGATGACCTGCGCGTCCTCGGTCAGCTCCTCGATGTCCGACTTCGACCATGCCTGGTAGCCGTCCAGTCCCCCGTGGAGCAGCCAGAGCGTCGGCCAGCTCCGGCCGGAGTCCTTGGACCATCCCTGGGGCAGCAGCAGCCGGACCGTGGTGACGTCGTCGAGGGCCGGGGAGCGCAGGGTCAGCTCCATCCTGCGTCCGCCGAGCCGCCGTTCCTTGACCACCTCGGCGCCGCCTGGGGTCTTCAGCGGCTGGGCGGAGGTGGGAGAGGCGGCCGGCGCGGGGGCCGGGTGGCGCAGGTTGACGGCCAGGGCGATCGCGGCGGCCACGAGCAGGACGCAGAGCCCACCCACGATCACAGCGCCGATGAGGAGTCCGCGTAGCCGTGAACCGGGTGCCATGAGAGCCTCCGACCGTCCTTATTGACGCCGGACATAATAATTGCCCGGCAGCCTGCCGGGATGCCCGCTGAGTGCGCGATTATTCAGCCAATAAGCTGACGGTCATGAGCATTTCTGAGCTGAACCTTTTCCCCCTCTGCCTGGGGGGCAACGTATTCGGCTGGACCGCCGACCGCGACGCCTCGTTCGCCGTCCTGGACGCCTACGCGGAAGCGGGCGGCAACTTCATCGACACCGCCGACGTCTACTCCGAATGGGTCCCCGGGCACTCCGGCGGGGAGTCGGAGACGATCATCGGTGAGTGGATGGCCTCTCGCGGCAACCGCGACCGGGTCGTGGTGGCTACCAAGGTCGGCTCGCTGAGCGGCCGCCGCGGCCTGTCGGCGGCCAACATCCGCGCGGCGGCCGAAGACTCCCTGCGCCGCCTGCAGACCGACCACATCGATCTGTACTGGGCGCACATCGACGACGCCGAGACCCCGCTGGAGGAGACCCTCGGCGCGTTCGACTCCCTGATCCGCGAGGGCAAGGTGCGCAACATCGGCGCCTCCAACTACGGCGCCGAGCGGCTGGCCGAGGCGCTGGCGATCTCCGAGCGGGACGGCCTGGCCCGGTACGGGGTGCTGCAGCAGCACTACAACCTGCTGGAGCGCGGCTACGAGGGCGCGCTGCGCGAGGTGGTCGCCGCGGCGGGGCTGACCAGCACACCGTACTTCGGCCTGGCCCGTGGCTTCCTGACCGGCAAGTATCGGCCCGGGGTCGAGGTGGACAGCCCCCGCGCCGGTCAGGCGTCGGCCTACCTGGCGACCGAACGCGGTCCGCGGGTGCTGGAGGCCCTGAGCAAGGTGGCCGCCGCCCACGACGTCGCCCCGGCCGCCGTCGCGCTCGCCTGGCTGGCCGCCCAGCCCACGGTGGCCGCGCCGATCGCCAGCGCCCGCAGCGTCGAGCAGCTCAAGCCGCTGCTCGCGGTCGCCGGGCTGACCCTGCGGGACGACGAGCTGGCGATGCTGGACGAGGCCTCCCGCTAGCCACCGCGGTGGGGAAGGCCGGCCGGCGCCGCCGTACGGGGCGTCCGGCCGGCCGCCGCGCGGTGTGGGCCCGGCCGTGGCACGGGTGAGGGGCCCGGCCGTGGCACGGCCGGACCCCTCACCCGCCTCCCGGATCGACCGGCCCGGCGCCGGCCGGCCCGCTCAGTGCTGGACGGCCTTCTCGGCGCCGATGCCGGTGAGGGAGCGGACCTCGATCTCGGCGTACTTCTCGGCGCTGTACTCCTTGCTGAGCCGGGTCCCGATGATCCCGGCCAGGAAGCCGAGCGGGATCGAGACGAGGCCGGGGTTGCTCAGCGGGAACCAGGCGAAGTCCGCGTCCGGGAACAGCGAGGTGGCGCTGCCCGACACGACCGGCGAGAAGATCACCAGGACCAGCGCGGAGACCAGGCCGCCGTAGATGGCCGAGACCGCGCCGGCGGTGTTGAACCGCTTCCAGAACAGGCTGAACAGGATCGCCGGCAGGTTGCCGGAGGCCGCCACCGCGAAGGCCAGCGCGACCAGGAAGGCCACGTTCTGCCCCTGGGCGAGGATGCCGAGCCCGATGGCGACCGCGCCGATGACGAAGGAGGAGATCCGGGCGACCAGGATCTCCTCCTTCTCGGTGGCGCCGCCGCGCTTGAACACGTGGGCGTACAGGTCGTGGGCGAAGCTGGAGGAGGAGGCCAGCGTCAGACCGGCGACCACCGCCAGGATCGTGGCGAAGGCGACCGCCGCGATGAGCGCCAGCAGGATCGTGCCGCCGACCTCGCCGAAGATGGCCTGGCCGACCGCCTCGGCGAGCATCGGCGCGGCGGTGTTGCCCGCCTTGTCCTGTGCCGCGATGGCCTTGCCGCCGACCAGCGCCGCGGCGCCGAAGCCCAGCACGAGGGTGAGCAGGTAGAAGACGCCGATGATGCCGATGCCCCACAGGACCGACTTGCGGGCCTCCTTGGCGGTGGGCACCGTGTAGAAGCGGATCAGGATGTGAGGCAGGCCCGCGGTGCCGAGCACCAGCGCCAGGCCCAGGCTGATCAGGTCGAGCTTGCCCGCCAGCCCCTGCGCCTCGGTGCCGTACTTCCCGCCCGGGTTGAGGAACGCGTCGCCCTTGCCGCTCTGCGCGGCGGCCTCGCCGAGCAGAGCGGAGAGGTTGAAGCCGTACTTGCCGAGCACCAGCAGGGTGATCAGGGTCGCGCCGCCCATGAGCAGCACGGCCTTGACGATCTGCACCCAGGTGGTGCCCTTCATGCCGCCGACGACCACGTAGATGATCATGAGCAGGCCGACGCCGACGATGGTGAGCGCCTTGCCGCCGGGAGAGGTGACGCCGAGCAGCAGACCGACGAGCGCGCCGGCGCCGACCATCTGGGCCAGCAGGTAGAAGATCGACACGACGATGGTGGAGACGCCCGCGGCGGTGCGGACCGGGCGCGGGCTCATCCGGAAGGCCAGGACGTCGGCCATGGTGAACTTGCCGGAGTTGCGCATCAGCTCGGCGACCAGCAGCAGCGCCACCAGCCAGGCGACCAGGAAGCCGATCGAGTAGAGGAAGCCGTCGTATCCGGACAGGGCGATCGTCCCGGCGATGCCCAGGAAGCTCGCGGCCGACATGTAGTCGCCGCCGATCGCCAGGCCGTTCTGGGCGCCGCTGAAGGACCGGCCGCCGGCGTAGTAGTCGGTGGCGCTCTTGGTGTTGCGGCTGGCCCAGAAGGTGATCACCAATGTCCCCGCGACGAAGAGCAGGAACAGGATCGTCGACAGTGTCTGGTGGCTCATACGACCTCTTCCTCCACGGTCTCTTCCTCCACCTCGTGACGGATCTCGTCGGCCACCGGGTCAAGCTTCTTCTCGGCGTATCGGGAGTAGGCCCAGGCGATCAGGAACGTCGACACGAACTGGAGCAGACCGAAGATCAGTGCCACGTTGATGTTGCCCAGCACCTTGGCGCCCATGAAGTCACGCGCCCAGGCGGACAGCACCACGTAGAGCAGGTACCACGCCAGGAACGCCGCGGTCATCGGGAAGGCCCACGACCGGAAGCGCCGCTTCAGCTCCTGGAACCTCGCGTCACCCTGAATCTGTTCGTAGACAGATGAATCATGTTGCCTGGCGGTCACAGGACCTCCCACGAATGTGATCTGGATCACGGCCAACGTAGGAGGGACCGTACCCCGGGAGGAGACCCGGGGACGGACTCTTCGCCCAGGTGGCGCCGGGTCGCGGTCAGTTGGGCATGACTTGCGGTGAAAGGTCCATCCGGTGCGGTGAACGGTCCACCGGTCCGGGACGGCCTCCGTCGAGAACGGCGTGTCGCCGGGGTTCCGCGGGCGGGCTGGGGGGATGGTCTACCCATGGTCCATCGAGGGTGAAAGGGGACACCATGGAGGAGGAACTGGCCAGGTTGACGGGCCTGCTGTACGAGATGGGGCTGCTCAAGCGTTACCGGCGCACGGGGTGGCTGGTCGCGGGCGTGCGAGACCCCGAGAGCATCGCCGACCACTCCTTCCGGGCGGCCGTCATCGCGACCGTGATCGCGGCGATGGAGGGCGGCGACCCCGAGCGCGCGGCGTTCATGAGCCTGTTCCACGACTCCCAGGAGACGCGGATCACCGACATCCCCTACCTCGCCAAGCGCTATCTCAAGACGGCCTCCAACGAGGAGGTCACCGCCGACCAGACGCGCGGCGTCCCCTCGGCCGTCGCCGAGGTCATCGGCGGCGCGGTCGGCGAGTACGAGGAGAAGACCAGCCTCGAAGCCCGCTGCGCCCGTGACGCCGACAAGCTGGAATGCCTCATCCAGGCCGTCGAGTATCGGGAGCAGGGGCACCGGACCGTCCAGCCGTGGATCGACAGCTCGCTCGCCGCCCTGCAGACGGCCTCGGCGAAACGCCTCGCGGAGGAGGCGCTCCGTACCGGCCCGCTGGAATGGGTGACGCACGTCCTCAACGGAGACCCGGGCGCCTGAGCCGCGCGCGGCGACAGGCACGGACCGCCGGTGACGCGGGCGGCCGCTCCGCATCGGGCCGGATCCGGTGCCTGTCCGGAAGCGCGGGACCCCTCGTCCTCCTTTCCGGTGCCTGTCAGGGAGCGCGGGACCCCTCCTCCCCTCCGGGGCCTGCCAGGGAGCGCGGGACCCCTCCTCCCCTCCGGGGCCGCCGCCGTCTCCGGCGGCGGTCCGGGCCAGGAGGGACGGTCCGGGGGCTAGGAGAGCAGACGGCCCCAGTTCGGCAGGGCGGCGGTCATGCCCGCCGTTCTCAGGCTGTGCCAGAGCGCGGCCTGGTTGGAGGTGACGACCGGCAGGCCCAGGTCCCGCTCGAGCAGTTCGATGGCCTCGATGGAGCGCAGGCCGTTGCCCACGACGGCGATCCCGTCCGCGTCGGCCGAGATCGACCGGCGGACCTGGTGGTAGAGGTCCTCGGGCCGGACGTGCCGCTGGCCCTGGCTGTCCCAGATCTCCCACGGCTGCAGCTCCCGCCACCCGATCCCCAGGTCGAAGGGGAGCGTCCCGGCGACGTGGAAGCCGGCCGCGGCGAAGTACCGCTCCGCCTCCTGGGCGATGGCCGCCTTGAACCAGGGAGGGATGACCAGCAGGGGGCGTTTGACGTCCAGCTCCCGCATGGCGGTCACCAGCGCCTGCGCCGCCGTGATGACGGGCGTGCCGTGCGCCTTGCGGGAGGCCTCCTGCGCGAACCGCTCGTCGAAGCCGGGTCCGCCCAGGAAGCTGCCGGTGACGAAGCAGAGGCAGATCGCGTCGAGGCCGATGTGACCGAGCTGGTCGAGGCCGCGGGCGATGTCCGGGGACTCCGCCACCGCCGTGCCGGGCCTGTCGTAGGCGTCGGTCCCGGCCTGGCGGGGGCTGGCGAAGCGGGCGGCGTGGACGGTCACCCCGGCCGGCGCCATCGCCCAGAACTCCGATTCGGGGACGGGGTCCTTGTCGATGACGAGGATGCCGAAGCGTGCCCGCCACCCCGAGCTGTCGGTGCGCTCCTTGGCCCGGTGCGGGCCGGCCAGGTCAGTCATCGCCGCCCCCCACCCGGGCGGAGGGAAGGGAGGGCGCGCGCTCCGTGCTCGCCGGCGCCGGAGGGGGCGGCCCGGGGTCCGCCTCCGCCGGGGGACGCGGGCGGAGCGAGGCCAGACGGTTCTCGGCGGCGGCCAGGCCGATCAGGACGGCCACGACGCCCACCACCATGTTCCAGGTCACCGTGTCGCCCAGGAGCAGGGTGCTGGTGAGCATGCCGACCACGGGGACCAGGTAGTTCACCGCGGAGGCGGAGGTGGCTCCGAGGTCGCTGATGAGCCGGAAGTAGAGCACGTAGGCCAGGCCGGTGCCGATGGCGCCCAGGATCACGATGCTCGTGACCACCGGCCAGCTGAGCGTGGGGGTCTGCCAGGGCGTGAAGGGCAGCACCGCCCCCTGCAGCAGGGTCGCGGCGACGAGCTGCGAGGCGGCGAGCGCGAGCGGGGCCAGGCCGTGCTGCAGGAGGAAGCGCCGGACGTAGACGGTCTGGGCGGCGTAGCAGGCCGCGGCCCCCAGCACCGCGAGCTGCCCGGTCAGGGATCCGGCGTCGCTGTTCCACGGGGCGATGATCAGGACCACTCCGGCGAATCCCAGCAGGAAGCCGGCGAGCTTCCGCCGGGTCGTCTTCTCCGACGGCAGCAGGATCCACACGGCCACGAGCGTGAGCAGCGGGAGCGCGGCGATGATCACACCGGCCATGGCGGCGCTGGTGTAGCGCTCCCCCCAGGCCAGCAGGAGGAAGGGGGCGACCATGCCGAGGATCGCGGCGACGGCGATGTGTCCCCAGATGGCGCCGAAGGCCGGGATCCGCACCCGGCGCAGGCCCACGAAGGCGAGCAGGACCACGGCCCCCAGGACGATCCGGACGAACACCAGCAGGGCCGGCGTCAGCCCGTCGAGCGAGATCTTGATAAAGGTATAGCTCCCTCCCCAGATGAGCCCGAGGAGGAGGAACTGCAAGACGCTCGAACGTTTCATCTCAATTCTCTCTCTTGGTGGTGTCGGAGGCTCTGCCGCTCAGGGTGTGTCCCGTGGCCCCTGCCGCCTGCCACGGCCGGCCGGACGGCCGCCCCGCCACGCCGTCCGCCCATGACCGCGTCATGAGCGCCCGCGCCCGGGGGGCGGCCGTCCGGCCGATCCGCGCTGGGGTGGAGATCCATGGAGCGCGTCCCTAGACGAGGGCCAGCTCGGGGATGCTCGCCAGGCCGTGGTCGAGGACGTCGTCGGAGAGGGCGTCGTCCGGCAGCGTGCCGGCGAAGTACCGCTCGTAGGCGGAGAGGTTGAAGTAGCCGTGGCCGGTCAGGCCGAACAGGATCGCCCGGGACTCACCCTCCTCCCGGCACCGGATCGCCTCGTCGATGGCGACGCGGACCGCGTGCGTGGACTCCGGCGCCGGCAGGATGCCCTCGGCGTGCAGGAACTGCACGCCGGCCTCGAAGCAGCTGGTCTGGGTCACCGCGACCGCCTCGATGTGCCCCTCCTCCACCGCCCTGCTGACCAGCGGCGCGATGCCGTGGGCGCGCAGCCCTCCGGCGTGCACGGGCGGCGGGACGAACGTGTGGCCCAGCGTGTGCATGCGGTACAGCGGCGTCAGGCCGCCGGAGTCCGCGTAGTCGTAGGCGATGCGGCCCCGGGTCAGCGTCGGGCAGGCGACCGGCTCGACGGCGACGATCCGCAGGTCCCGGCCACCGCGCAGCTTCGCGCCGAGGAAGGGGAACGACAGACCCGCGAGGTTGCTCCCGCCGCCCGAGCAGCCGATCACGATGTCGGGGTAGTCCTCGGCCAGCTCCATCTGGCGTATCGCCTCCTGCCCGATCACCGTCTGGTGCGCGCAGACGTGGTTGCTGGCGCTGCCGCGCGTGTAGGCCGCCTCGGGGTTGTCGAAGACCGTCTGCAGCGCCTCGGACTTGGCGACGCCCAGGCTCCCGGGATGGTCCGGGTTCTCGGCGAGGATCGCCCGGCCGGCCTCGGTCTCGGTGCTCGGGCTGGGCACGCAGGTGGCCCCGAAGGTCTCCATGAGGGCACGCCGGTGCGGGTTCTGCTGGTAGCTCACCTTCACCTGGTAGACCTTCGCGGACATGTCGAAGAGCTTGGCGGCGAAGGCCACCGCGCTCCCCCACTGACCGGCGCCGGTGTCGGCGACCAGCAGCGTCTTGCCGGCCTCCTTGTTGTAGTAGGCCTGGGCGATGGCACTGTTGGGCTTGAAGCTGCCGGTGGGCGCGTCGCCCTCGTACTTGTAGTAGATGCGTGCGGGGGTCCCCAGAGCCTGCTCGAGCCGGCGCGCGCGGAACATGGGGGTGGGCCGCCACTGCGCGTAAACCTGCCGGACGGGCTCGGGGATCTCGAACTCCCGCTCCTTGCTCAACTCCTGCTCGATGAGCGCATCGGGCATCGTCCGCTTCATGTCCTCCCGGGTGATCGGCTGACCGGTCCGCGGATTGATCGGCGGCGCCATGTCGGGCAGATCGGCGGCCAGGTTGTACCAGGTCTGCGGAATATCGGCCTCGGTGAGCTGGTACCTGACTCGATTAATCATCAAAAGCTCCAGTCATCTGAAACAAAATTACGAAAGGAAAAAACCGGCCTGCCGTGCCCTACCGCGCCGCGGCCTCCTCCACCAGGGAGCCCTCCTTGGTGGTGTGCGAGCTCTGGAAGAGCCGGGGATGGGCCTCGCGGATCCCGTTGACGACGAGCTCGTAGGGGAAGTCGTCGAACTCGCCGTGCCAGTGCACGAATTCCATGTGCCGGCGGCCGTCCTCGTCGAAGGGGTGGTAAACGCTGTCGGCCGTGCCGTCGAATTCGAGCGGGGCGATACGGTACAGACGGCACAGCGTCTTGTTGAACACCGGCGTGGCCTTGACCCAGCGCCCGTCCAGATTGACCTGGGTCAGGCTGTGGAAGCGGAAGAGGTCACCGCCGACGAGCTCCCTCAGCCGGTCCGACGCCAGGTGGTTGCGCACGTCGCCCATCACGATGCGGCTGGGGATCCCGACGGCCCGCAGCGCGGTCGCGTAGACCAGCGACTTGTGGACGCAGAACCCGCTCCCCCTGTCGATGATCGCGCTGGCCTTGAGGCCGGCCCGCGACAGGTCGCTCCCGTAGACCTCGTAGCGGATCCCGTCGCGGACCGCGTAGTACAGCTTGATGGCCTTCTCGTTGGGGCCGAGCTCGGCGTCGCCCAGAGCCCGTGAGACGAATTCGCGCACGGTGGAGGACTCGTGGTCGAGGAATTCGGTCGGCCGGCAGAGTTCGTCCAGCTGGAGAGTCATTTCGTCTTCGTCCTTGTCCTGTAGAATTGGTTGGCTGATTCTCAGAGGCCCATCATCGCGGCCACTCGATTGCGCTGGATGTCGGTCGTCCCGGAGTAGATGGTCCCGCCGACGGCGTTTCTCAGATCCCTTTCCAGGCCGAATTCCGCCATATATCCGTTGCCGCCGAAGATCTGCACCGCGGCCAGTGCGGAGGAGAGGTTGGCCTCGCTCGCGAGCAGCTTGCTGATGGCGACGTCGACGGTGACGTTCTCGTTGTTCATCAGGCGGGAGGCGGTTTCGTAGAGCCACCGGCGCGCGTTCTCCACACCGATCTTCATGTCGACGATCTTGTTGGCGATCGACTGGAACGAGCCGATGGGCTTCCCGAACTGGGTCCGCTGCTTGGCATAGTCCACACACCGCTCCAGGCGGTGCTGCATCTCCCCGACGTTCACGATGAAGGAGCAGAGGATCTCCCACTTCATCACGTGGTCGAGCACCAGGAATCCGGCCCCCGGGCGGCCGATCACGTTGGCCGCCGGGACCGCGCACTCGTCGAAGAAGAGCTCGGCGATCGGAGAGGTCTTCAGCCCCATCTTGTCGATGGGCTTGCCCACGGTGAGGCCCGGCGTGTCCCGCTCGACGAGGAAGGCCGTGATGCCCAGCGGCCCGCCGTCGGGATGGGTGCGGGCGTAGACCACGAACAGGTCGGCGACGGGGGCGTTGCTGACGAAGGTCTTGCTGCCCGACAGGATCCACCGGTCCCCCTCGCGCCTGGCGGTGGTCCGCATCTTCAGCGCGTCGGAACCGCTGTCCGGCTCGCTGATCGCGTGCGCGCCGATCGTGGTCCCGTCGCAGACGCCCGGAAGGTAGCGGGCCTTGAGGTCGGCCGATCCGAACCGCTGGAGGGGCACTCCGGTGCTCACCATGTGGGTGGTCACCGAGAAGCTGAGGCCGCCGTCACGGGAGCCGTGGCCGAGCCCCTCCAGGACGTACATGGTGGTGAGCAGGTCCTGGCCGAGGCCGCCCCACTGCTCCTCGAACGGGAGCGACAGGATCCCCGACTCGCGGATGATCTTCCATTTGTCTCCGTCGAAGACGGCGTTCTTGTCCCGCTCCAGATGGCCGTCGTTGAGCGCCGTGAACCATTGGGCGAGCCCGTCGCGCAGGTCGCGCTGGTCTTCGGTCCACTTGACCATCGCTGCCTCCTTTCTTGCCGGGTAGGAGTGTCTTGCCGGGTACGGACAGGAGTGACTTGCCGGGTAGCAGTGGGACCCCGGCGGTGACCGCCGGGAGTCCCACTGCGGGCGGGTCCTGGTAGGTGACCGCCGGGAGTCCCACCGCGGGCGGGTCCTAGTAGTGGGAGAACTCCGCGGCGTCCAGGCTGTGCCGCTCGTCGCCCCTGAGCGCGGGAGAGAAGACGCAGACCAGCCGCAGGTCCTCGTGGGGAGAGGCGATGAGGTAGTGGGCGTCATGCAGGTCAAGGGCATAGATCGTCCCCGGTGTGATCGGGTAGGAGTTCCCCTGGAGGTCGATCACCTCTCCGCTGCCCTCGATGCAGTAGCACGCTTCCAGGTGGTTGCGATACTCAAGATGGGACTTCGTCCCGGCGTAGACGATGGTGTCGGTGAGGGTGTATCCCATTCCGTCCGACTCCAGCAGGAAACGCCGGCTCAGGCCGTTCCCCCAGTCGACGGTCTTCGACTCGTTGAGGTCTCGAACGATCATGATTTCTACTCCTTAGTCTGTGCGTTCAATGTCCGTTCATTTGATCCGCGCGCCGATGTCCGCATTGATGGCGCGCCGTCCGTTCACCTGGTCTGCGGGCCGCCGCTCATCCGGGCCGCGGGGCGCCGCTCATTCGGATCGACTGTCGTGCCGGCCCGGATTCAGGCCCGGCCCGCCGTGTCGACGAGGGCCGATATCCTGTTGATCGTCCGGAAGTTGTCCGGGGTCAGTTCGATCGTGTCGGAATCCAGCTGGAACTGGATCTCCAGCCATTCGATGACCCGGAGCAGGCCGAGACTGTCGACTATCCCGCCGTTCAGCAGGTCGTAGTCGGAGTCGAGCTCGCCGGCCCCCACGTCGGGCAGAAATTCACTCAGAATGAATTTCTTGATGGTCGTCGCATTGTCCATTTCATGCCGCCTCTGTCTGACTGGATTTGATGTGGTTACGATCGATCTTTCCTGTGGAGGTCCTGGGGAGCGGACCGTCGACGATCTGTACCGTCGAGGGGATGCCCGCTCCGGGGAGCCGGCCGGCGCAGTGCCGGCGGATCTCCAGGCTGTTCAGCCCGCTGTCGGGACGCCGCCGGAGAGCGGCGTGCAGCCGGTGGCCCGCCCGGGGATCGGGGATGGCGACCACCGCCGCCTCCAGGACCTGACCGTGTGCGAGGAGCGCCTGTTCGACCTCCTGCGTGTTGACCCGCTGACCCCGGATCTTCACCTGGAAGTCGTTGCGCCCCTCAAGCGTGAGCCGGCCGTCCGGGTGCCTGCGCACCAGGTCTCCGGAGCGGAAATAGCGCCGGCCGTCCGGCCGCTCGGGATGCTCGACGAACTTGTCGTCGAGTGAGGCGTTGAGGTATCCGGTGGTCTGGAACGGTGTGGTCACATACAGCTCACCCGTCCCCGCGCCGGTCAGGACTCCGCCGTCGTCGGTCACGAGCAGGGCCTCCACCCCGGGCAGCGGCTCCCCCAGGGGGAGCGGGGAGAGCCGCTCCGACTCGACGTCCACCCGGTGGATGAAACTGTCGTTGGTCTCCGTGCAGCCGTAGAGGTTGTAGAAATTCGCCTCCGGGAACAGCTTGGGCAGCTCCGCCAGGCATCCCGGCTGTATCGCGTCGCCGGTGAAGATGACGTGCTGGGTGGCGTACACCTGCTCGCCGGTCTGCCTGGCGGCGTCCGTCAGCAGCCCGTACAGCATGGGCACCGCCTGGATGACGTCCACCGGGTGGTCGGCCAGCAGGTCGAACAGCGAGCGCGCGTTCGTGGCCTGGTCCGGATCGACCAGCACCACGCAGCCGCCCTGCTTGAGCGTCGCCCAGATGTCGAGCAGGCACAGGTCGAAGTTGAGGGGGGCGTAGTTGAGCACGGAACGGCCGGGGCCGAGGTCGAACCGGTCGTGCGCCCAGTCGGCGAACCGGTCGACCGCCCCCACCGTCAACGGGACGATTTTGGGCAGTCCGGTGGAGCCCGAGGTGGTGAGCATGAACGAGACCTGGTCCGGGTCGTCCGGTCCCACCGGCGCCGCGGCGGAGTCCGGGGATCCCGGCTCCACCCGCATCACCTGTGCGACCATGCTCTCCCGGGCCGCGTCCCAGTTGTCGTCCGGCGACACCACATGCGTGCAACGGGCCTGCGTGAACAGCCCGCGCAGCGTGCTCTCCGGCAGACCGGGCGACGGGACGAGAAAGCTCCGGCGGTCCAGCATGGCACCGAGGAGCAGACCGATCGCCCTCGGCGACTTACGGGCGAGAATGCCCAGTGGACCAGAGCTCAACTCTCTTACCTCGGAATATGCTCCCCACATCATGTCGCACAACTCGGCGTAACTCGTCTCTTTCCCGCACCATATCAACGCGGGCGCGGTGGGACGTATCCGTGCGTGCTCGATCAGTTTCGTGATCACCGAAGCCGTTGGCTCCATGGACTCTCCAACCTCCTCACATAAATAGCCGGCGTCGCCTCGCGTCCGCGTAGCCGATGAATTTCCAATCTCGGGCTCCCAGAAATGCGGCGGCGTCTCATAACGGGACCCGGTCCGACACCGCTCCGGCATTGAAGTCGGCCGGGCAGGTGACTGAGATGTTCATTTTCAACTCCTCTCCTCGGGCTGTGGTTGTTTCTGTTCTCGCACAACCAACTCTGCGCCCACCGGCATTCACAGACCAGATATTCCGGTGTCAGCATGCTGTCCGCGGCTGACCGCTTCTTGCCAGGCGGCCGCGGAACGGCCCGTGACCTGCGCGGACAGGCAAAAAGCCGGGCGCGTTACGGTTATCCGCCATACGGCTCGGCGGCCCGCCCCCATGGTGGGCGGGCCCGCCGCTGCCTAGCGTTGGCCGACATGATCAGCCTCAGGGGATTGAGCAAGCGCTACGGCGACCGGACGGCCGTCGACGACCTGTCACTGGAGTTGAGACCGGGCACGGTCACCGGCTTCCTCGGGCCGAACGGGGCGGGCAAATCGACGACGATGCGCATGATCCTCGGCCTCGACCGCCCGACGGCGGGCGTGGCGCTGGTCGGGGGCCTGCCGTACCACGAGATCAGGGACCCGCTGCGGACGGTCGGCGCGCTGCTCGACGCGCGCGCGGTGCATCCGGGGCGGAGCGGGCGCGCGCACCTGCTGGCGCTGGCGCGCAGCAACGGCATCGCCAGGAGCCGGGTGGAGGAGGTCCTCGAAACGGTCGGGATGGCGGGCGCGGCGGGCAGGCGGGCCGGCGCGCTGTCGCTGGGCATGAGCCAGCGGCTCGGCATCGCGGCCGCGCTGCTGGGCGACCCCGAGGTGCTGATGTTCGACGAACCGGTCAACGGCCTCGATCCCGACGGCGTGCGCTGGGTCCGCCACCTGATGCGCTCGCTGGCCGACGAGGGCCGCACGGTCTTCGTCTCCAGCCACCTGATGAGCGAGATGCAGCTGACCGCCGACCACCTGGTGGTGATCGGCAGGGGCCGGCTCATCATGGACGCGCCGCTGGCGGAGGTGATCGCACGCAGTTCGCTGACCGCCGTGGTCGTCCGCAGCCCGCACGCGGGAGACCTCTCCGTACGGCTGAGCGCCGCCGGGATCACCGTGGAACGGCGCGGCGAGAACGAGCTGGTCGCCACCGGCACCGGCCTTGAGCAGGTCGGCGACCTGGCGCACGAGGCGGGCATCCGGCTGCACGAGCTGAGCGCGCGCGAGGCCTCGCTGGAGCAGGCGTACGAGGAACTGACCGCGGGCAGCGTGGAGTACGGCGCGCCGAGAGCGAGGGGGTGAACGATGGGGGCCAAGGAGTTGGGCCACGTGATCGGGGCCGAGTGGACGAAGCTGTGGTCGGTCCGCTCGACCTGGTGGTGCCTGGCCTGCGCGGCCGTGCTCATGGTTCTGAGCGCGGTGACGCTGGGCGGCGCCATGGCGACCGACAGGCTCCGTGACGGCGGGACACGCTTCCCCGCGAGCGAGCCGGTGATCTCGGCGACGGCGTTCACCCAGTTCGCACTGGTCACGCTGGCAATGCTGGTGATCACCTCGGAGTACGCCTCCGGTGGCATCCGCACCACGCTGCAGGCGACGCCGGTCCGCGGCCGGCTGCTCGCCGCGAAGGCGCTGGTGATGGCGCCGGCGATGTTCGTGACGGGGGTGGTGTCCGGCGGCGTGGCGACGGTGGTCACCTACGCGGTGCTGTCGGCGGGTCCGTTCGGCGGCTACGCGGCGCTGCCACCCGCCGAGACCGCGCTCGACCTGCTGCGCCTGGGCGTCTTCTCCGCCCTGGTGTCGGTGATGGCGCTCGGCGTGGGCACCGCGATGCGCAGTGCGGCGGGCACCCTGACCGTGGTGTTCATGCTGCTGATGGGCCTGCCGTTCATGCTCCTGATGGCCGGTGGCCAGGCGGCGCTGGAGGCGTCGCTGCGCATGCCGATGTTCGCAGGGCTGGCCTTCATGGGCAGCGCCGAGAACATGACCGGCGGCCCGATCCCCTACCCGGCCGGTGAGGGACTGGCCTGGCTGCTCGCGTGGACGGCGGCCGCGGTGGCGGCGGGCTACGCGGTGCTGCGCCGGCGCGACGCCTAGACTTCGCAATCGTGTCGGACAACCGAGTCGCCCGCATGCTGGTGGGGGTCCTCGCGGGCATGGCCCTCGGCCTGGCCGAACTGGCCTTCCTCTGCCTGGCCTGGCCGGCGTCCGTGGCTCCGGCCGTACGGCCCGCCGCCCGCCGGGTCGCGGACCGGCTGATGCGGATGGAACGGGCCCGGCTGGCGGCCTGGTTCGACCACGAGACGGCGCGCCTGGACCGGACCGGCCATGCACCGGCACCGGCACCGTCCGACCCGTCCGACCGGCCCGATCCGCCTGACCACGAGACGGCGCACATGGACCGACCCGGCCACGGCACGGCGCGGGTCGACGGCCGCGGCGTCCTCGGATTCCTCGCCGTCCGCGCCGTGCTCGGCGTGCTCGGCGGATACGTCTGCGTGTCGGGCCTGTTCGTCAGCGGCCTCTTCCTGTCCGGCGGGCTGTGGGGCCTGGTCTCGGGCGAGTCCGAACCGGTGCCGCTGGAGTTTCCGGGCGTCAGGCTGGTCACCAGCGGCTGGGCGCTCGGGCTGACCGGTGGGGCGGTCCTGTTGGCGCTGGTGACGCTCTGGATCCTCGCGCTCGGCACCGCCGAACGACGCCTGGCCGCCCACTTCCTCGGACCGGGCAGGCAGGAGCTGATGCGCCGGCGCATCGCCGAGCTGACCGCGACCCGTTCGGGCATCGTCCGGGCCGTCGACGACGAGCGGCGCAGGATCGAGCGCGACCTGCACGACGGCGTGCAGCAGCGGGGAGTGGCGCTGGCCATGCTGCTGGGCCGCGCCCGGCACAGCCCCGACCAGGCCAGGACCGCCGAACTGGTGAGCCAGGCCTACACCGAGTCGCGCCAGCTGCTCGACGAGCTGCGCAGCGTGGCCTGGCGGATCTACCCGACCGCGCTCGACGAGCTGGGCCTGCGCGCCGCGCTCGCCGGGGCCGCCGAGCGTTCGAGCGTGCCGGTGACCGTGCACTACGGGCTGGCCGACCGGCCCGTCTCCGAGGTCGAGACGGCCCTCTACTTCGTGGCCCGTGAGGCGATCACCAACGCGGTCAAGCACGCGGGGGCACGTGACATCCTGGTCGTCCTGACCGAGGACGAGCGGACGGTGAGCGTGGCGATCTCAGACGACGGCGGCGGCGGCGCCGACCCCTCAGGAGGAGGGCTGTCCGGGCTGGCCAGACGCGTCCGGGCGCTCGACGGCGACTTCACCGTCGACAGCCCCGCAGGGGGCCCCACCAAGGTCTCCGCGACGCTGCCCAAGGCGGCGCCGTGCGACTGATCCTGGCAGACGACTCGGTGCTGCTCCGCGAGGGCCTGATCCGGCTGCTCGATGACGCCGGTCACGACGTCGTCGCCGCGGTCGGCGACTCGCGGGCCCTGCTCGACGCCGTCGAGCGGCACCGGCCCGACGTGGCCGTCGTCGACGTGCGCATGCCCCCGACCCACACCGACGAGGGGCTGCGGGCCGCGCTGGAGATCCGCGAGCGCTGGCCGGGCGTCGGCGTGCTCGTCCTGTCGCAGTATGTGGAGAAGACCTACGCGGCCACGCTCCTGTCCGGAGCCACCGAGGGCCTGGGCTACCTGCTCAAGGACCGGGTCTCGGAGGTGGCCGACTTCCTCGGCTCGCTGGAGCGCGTGCACGCCGGCGGCGCGGTCTTCGACCCCGAGGTGGTCCGCCAACTGCTGGCCCGCACCACGCACGCCGACCCGCTGAGCAGGCTGAGCGGACGCGAGAGGGAGGTGCTGGAGCATCTCGCGCAGGGCTTCGTCAACGCGGCCATCGCCGAACGCCTGCATGTGTCGCTGAGCACCGTCGAAAAGCACGTCAACGCCATCCTGGACAAGCTCGACCTGCCCCGCGACCCCGGCTACAGCCGCAGGGTGCTGGCGATCCTGCGCTACCTCGACGGCTGACCGCCCGCCCCCGGTCAGGAACAGGGCCCGCGACCCCGAGCCGTCCTGTGCGAGCTGAGTCCGATCAGCCGGTGCCTCGGACCGCCTCTGGCGACGGCACGGCGTCCGTGACGCGGAGCGACGGCCCAGGTCCGTGGACGGGCCTGACGCAGGACACCGGCCACAACCCTTGACGACCGCCCGTGGCCAGGAACTACCGGAACCGCTGGTAGTCCTCGGTATGGGAGATACCGGACCGCTCGCACAACGCCGAGGCGTCGGCGTCGACGTCGGCGTCGGCATGTCAGACGAGCCCTCGCGCGTGACCACCCAGGAAAGCATCCCCATAGGGAGAAGCCCCACGGCGGTATGCGCGTACGGCGCATCCACCACGGGGCTTCGACGAGTCGCTTCTGAGAGTTTGAGTTGGTGAGCGTCTCTGTCTCGGATGTCTGGCTGTCTCGGCTATTGAAGATCCGCGCCCCCTTGCCCGCCGAGTGGACGATCACCGCGTGGAACGCCTCATGAAGGTAGGCGCGCTTGGTCGACAGGGGCCCCCTCCCTCCCCCTCCGGCAGGTACCGGCGTCGCCGTACGAGATCGGCGCCGACCGACGCCCGCGCCCTGCGCTGCTGGGTCTGTGCCGCGTGATTGCTCTTCTCCGTCCGCAGCGCGGCTGTCTCCCGCTCGATGGTGCCGCCGCAGCCCATCACGGCCTGGCCGATGTGCAGCAGCTCGGTGGCGCCGGTGCCGAAGACGTGCACGCCCAGAAGCACCCGGGTCTGCGGCGAGACCAGCAGCTTCAGCATGCCGTAGGTGTCGCCGATGATCTGCCCGCGGGCGAGCTCGCGGTAGCGGGAGATGCCGACCTCGAAGGGGACGTGGGAGTGGGTGAGCTCGTCCTCGGTGCGGCCGATGAAGCTGATCTCGGGGATGGTGTAGATGCCGATCTGCTGCAGGTGGTGTATGCCGGGCAGGGGGACGATCTCCAGGTCACAGAAGTCGAGCGTCCGCTCACGGCGTTCGACGACGGTGACTTTGATGCCCAGGGCAGCGAGCATGGAGGCGTACTCGACGCCGATCACCCCGGTGCCGACGACCACCATCGAGTCCGGCACGTCCCGCAGGTGCAGGATGCCGTCGGAGTTCGACGATCGTGTGCTCGTCGAACTCCATGGTGTCGGGCCGGGCCGGGCCGGGCCGGGCGGGCGCCGGTCGCGATGATGATCTTCTCTGCGGTGATCGCGACCTCATGCCCCTTGTCATCGACCACGCCGACGGTGTTCGGATCCACGGAATGCCTCATGCCGTGCAGGATCGCCACAGGTCCTCATCTGTGAGGTCTCCACGCGCCATGGCGATGGCCTACCAAGAACGCACCCCGCAGCGTAGGCGAATCACTCTGATCTCAACTCCGTACAGGCCCTAGAACCCCGAGCGTCCGTAGAGGGTCAGTTCATCGGCCAGCATAACGATCGTGGCAACAAACTCACGACACTTGGATAGGCGATCTCATCAGTACCGAGGGGGTTACCAGGACAATCAGCTGACCGCTCGTCATAGCTTATGGAACGCCTGCTGAGCCGACCTTTCGCTGCACGACGCTGACGACGCTTCTGATGTCGACGAATCCAAAATCTCGAGAGTCGTGGCTGGCTGAGGGGTTATCGCCAAAAATCAGCAGCTTTCCAGCGGGAACGGTGGCGTCCCCTGCGGCCTCAAGCGCGACTTCGGGAACGGGGTCACCCGGCAGCGCGCCGATGCGTTTGATGATGTTGGGAGGTTTGCCGTCCAGCAGCCTCAACACCCTGGCGCGCGGTCGTGCGGACATCGATCTTGGCTGGACCACGACGATGTCTCCGTGGCGGAGGGCATTCCGAGGTCTCCTCATGGTGAGCACCCGGTCCCCGGGGGCCAGCGCCGGCTCCATGCTTCGGCCCGTCACCGTCACCAGAAGAAACCTGCGTCGGATGAGTACGACTCCGCCGAATAGCACCATCCCGATGAGGCCGAGCACGAGGATGTATCCTCTCAAGGCTGAGCTGCCTTTCCTGACGGGTCACCGTCCTGGTCGTATCCGGATGCCTGGAGTGTAAAAAGCTCCGCATACTTTCCGCCGAGCGCCATCAGTTCCGCGTGTCCGCCCAGTTCGGCTATGCGACCGTCAGCCAGCACCGCGATCGTGTCAGCGTCCCGCACCACGTTGAGCCGGTGGGATATCAGCACGCTGGTCCGCCCCTTCCGCGAGAGTTTGAGCATCTGGTGAATCTGGTGTTCGGCCTCAGCATCAAGTCCCGCACTGGGCTCATCGAGGATCGCCACCTCGACCCGATCGCGGAAAAAGGCACGGGACAGGGCAATTCGCTGCCACTGGCCACCCGACAGCACGACACCGTGCCTACCGTCAGTCTTCTCTGCCTCGCTGAAGAAGATCCGGCTGAGCAACGTTTCGTATCCCGAAGCCATGGCCGCGATGGTGTGATGCATGCCCGCTCGTTCAGCAGCGCGCTCGATCCGCGGCTGTTCTGCTAGATGCCGGATGTCCGCGATCGCGATGTTCTCCGCCACGGAGAAGTCATATTCCATATAGTCCTGGAAGACCGCGCACAGTTGCTCCCGGAAATCCGCAGGCGCGAACTCCCGGAGATCCACGCCGTCCCAAAGAATTCGACCGAGGGTGGGGTCGTAGAACCGGCACAGCAGCTTGATGATCGTGGATTTGCCGGCACCGTTGAGGCCGACCAGGGCCAATGATTCGCCTGCACCGATAGTGAGATTTACCCCCTTGAGCACCCAGGGGTCATCGGGGGAGTATGAGAACCATACATTTTCGAACACTATTCCTTGCTTTAGCGGAGGGACTGCGGTGGGCTTTCGCGGTACGGGCAGATCGGGCGCCACATCAAGGATCTCCCTGAAATGTCGGTAGAGAAGCAAGGCGCGTTGCACGGTCGCCAGGTCGTTCACGATCCCGAAAGCAGCTCCTTGGAGTGCGGCAACACTTCCCAAGAAGAGGCTGAGGTCACCCACGGTGAGCGCCGCTTCTGAGACCGCGTTCACGGCCCATACAATGCCGGCTCCACTGACGAGAGCGGACAGCGTCAACAGGCCAAGGTGCATGCAGAGTTCTCGCCGGTCGAGTTCGTTCTTAGCCACGTTGATCGATCGTCGTTCGTCTAGCATGCGGGTACGCAAGAAGGCTCCACTGCCAAAAAGCCGGATCTCCTTGATCGCTTTCAGGCCAACGAGGAGATCACCGTAGAAAAGCTCCCGTCGTTCTGCCGGGCTGATGTCCAGCATCATGCGCATCCGCCGTCGCGCGAGCCGCGATTCCACTACGAGCATCGGCGCCGCCGAAATCAGTACGGCGAGCGACATCACCGGGCTGATGGCCACAAGCGAGGCGAGAAAGCCAAGTGCGGTGAGCAGCCAGCGCATTACTCCGAGGCCACCGCCAATGACCTCGACGGGCGAGCTGTCGCCCGATCGCTGGGCCATCCGGAGGCGGTCGATGAAGTCCGGGTCCTCAAAGCGCCTCAGGCCGCTCAGGGCGTCCAGCGCGCCATAGAGACGATCCTGCGCATAGATGCCCACATCCCGGACCAGCCGCGCCTTGGTGTATTGAGCGACTGCAGGGGCGGCTCCCATGGCGAGCGTGGTCAGGGCGAGAATCATGGTGACGACGGCCAGCTTTTCGAAACCCTCGCCTTGGATGAGCCCGTCAACGATAAATTTGGTCAGCCACACGGTGGCTAGGGGCAGCGCGATCTGCGCCACGATGACGGCGAGATAGCTCAGCACCCGTGGCAGTGCAACGCGCGCAGTCGAGGCGAGGGCATCGGCTAGATCCGCCAAAATGGTTTTTCCCCAGGCTGGGCTATCCGGCTTCATGAGTTCAGACGCCCATGAGCCCGTGGTCGGGAGCGTAGGCGATTTCGGCGATGCTCAAGCGTCTGCCTTTACGACTGAGCCGGTAATAGGTGGGGAAGGTCGAGGTGCTGAAAGCCGACAGCAGCTCTCCTTCGAGTGGATCTAGCACCACGTGCCCTACATCGCCGAGTTCCTGCAACATCGGGGCTGGGTCGATCGCGTCGTCGATGACCACGGCCAGGATGGATTCGCGCTTACGCCGGAGGCTGCGGGCGAGGTCTACGAAACGAGGAAGGTTCTTTTCACAGGGATCGCAGCCCGGCACGAAGAAGCCGACGACCGTGCCCTCCCGCAGATCGGCATGGGTGATCGACCTGCCTTCCACTGTCCGGGTCGCGAACGTTTTCACCTCTGCCCCCAGCAGTGCCCGGCCCGCTCCAGGCGGCGGAGAGAACTCGGTCTTACCGGCCGTGGGGTTGTCCAGGTGCTTTAGGCGCCTGCGAATCCCAATGGTTACAAGGAGATTGATGACATTGAATAGCGCCATGAGGGTGATGACGACCACGAGGTAGAACAATGATCCTCCGATGTTCTAATCATCTGGGTAGGCGATGCCGGCGCTCACTGATGCTCACCCACGAGGGCTGCTCAAGATGCTTCGGCTCGCGGATGCCGGCTGCGGGTGAAGCATCTTGAACAACCAGACCGCCCCGCGGTGGACCTCCGCTTTCCCTCTAGGTAGTGCACCTCTGTCCGCTCATGTACCACCAGCAGGCCGTGTTTCAGGCGTTCCCGTCCACGAGAACCGGAGTTGCGGTGGCCATCACCTCTGCGACGACTAGCTCTCCCCCATCCCTGCGCAGCCGGTAGTAGGCGGGGAAGGTGGAGGTCGCGAAAGCCGTGGCCATCTCGCCTTCCAGTGGGTCCAGCACCACCTGCGCAACGAAGGCGAGTTGCTGGGCCAACGGCGTGGTGTCCTCGATATCGTTGGCGACGACCGCCAGGACGGATTCACGTGCGCGGCCGGCGCGGTCGACCAGCTCTATGAAGCCAGGCAGCCCTTCCTCGCAAGGCTCGCAGCCCGGTACGAAAAAGGCGACCACGGTGCCGTCCGCCAACTGGGAATCGGAGATTGCCACACCTTCAATGGTCTGGGCAGTGAACGGTTTGATGGGGCTGCCGGATGCGGCCCGCCCCTTTTCCACCCCCTCGAGACGGCGCGTATCGAATTCCGACCTCGGTTCTCGAAGGCGCTTGATGGCCCCAGCGGCCAGAAGAAGGTTCAACACGCTGACCAAGCCCACGAGGACGACAGCGGCTATGAGGTACGGCATGCTATTCCAATCTTCGCCCATGTGGCGGCTATGTCGAGTGGGCGGTTGTGGTGAAGAGCGCTGCTACGTCGTCCGCAATGGTCACCACGAATCCGACGACCACGCCGATGGCGGTGCCCACCAGCAGAGCGGGCACGGTGTAGACGAGCCCGTCGAAAGCGCAGACTGCGCCGCCTGTCGCGACCGCAGCCAGAAGCAAGTTACGAACGACGTGCTGCGGCCCTAGCCTGGTTTCAGAGGCGCCGAAACACGCACACGATGCCCGCGACCCTCGTCTGACCGAGAGGGTAATAAAAAGCGAGAAGACCGACAACAGCAGGACGGCGGCACAGAATCCGTAGAAGGCGGTGGCGTCAAACACCAACAGCGTCGATATGAGCATTTCCGCAGCGACGATCATATAGGCCGCGAACTTTGCCCGCGACCTCCCCACCCATTGCAGCGCCGCCAACGACCGCGCGAACTTCCTGAACGCAACCCGCCCTCGCAACTTCCCCATCAGTGCCATACCGAAGACTGCTATCAGGGCTGCCCGAACCGCAAGAGGAAAGATTTCTGCCAGCATCGTCCCTCGCATCATGTGGATAACTGACTACCGTTCAGGGCGCTCCACCCAAGGTCGCGTGAAGCGCCCTGAACGACTAGGAGACCCTCGTTACGACCTCAGCAGCACTCACGAGTGATGGTGCAGTTGCCGTTGCAGCACACTGTCACCCGTCGGCCGATCGGAGGCCAGCAGTTCCACACCCCGCACCCGCCGTAATCGGTGGTGCACCCCGCTGAGGCGGCGGCTTGCTCCTTCGGGGCCAGTCGGTCGATGAGCTGATCAGCGAATGCGTTGAATGCTCGCTTCACGATTCGTCCTTTCTGACGATGACCAGATCAGAATCGTCCAGATTCGCGCAGGTGACCTTGTCAGTCTGCGTACGGCGCTAGGATCTGCGTGCACGATCTTCGCGAAGACACATCTGGCGATACTCCGTGGGCGTGCTGCCGTAGGTCGAGCGGAAACGTCGCGTGAAATGGGCGGGGTCGGGGAACCCCCAGCGTTGAGCGATGATCGCGACAGGCACTTGCTCGAGCTGTGAGTTGCGTAAATCGCGTCGACACCGTTCCAAGCGCTGGCCGCGGATCCAGGCCGCGACCGAGGGCCCATCCTGCATGTGAAAGAGTTTGTGCAGGTAGCGGACTGAGATATGGTGCGCGGCAGCGATCCTTTCCGGCGTCAGGCCCGGATCGGCCAGATGTTGTTCGATGAAGCGCCGAATGCTGACCAGCAGCGCTTCCCCTGACATGGGAAGGGATTGTGCGTGAGTGCCCGTCTGCTGTGCACACATGGCCGCGATGAGATCGATCGTGATGAGGCCCAGCGCGCCCAGATCGGTCTCATCGTAGGTCCGGGCGTTGCCGAGCAACTCGTCGAGATAGCGTGACAGAAGTCGCCCGACCCCGGCTCGGGCGCAGAGCGGCACCGCGACGAGCTCTTCGATCGATGGAATTGCCAGCTCCAGTTCCTTGCGCGGGATCTCGACGAGGATCCATCGGGAAACAGCATCCCCGCTGTCCTGTAATACACATAAGGGCCTACTGCTGTCATAAAGGACGATGTCGCCGGCGGTGAGTCTACATTCGCGTTTCCTCTGAGACGCATATCCGGGCTGGCCGTAAGGCAGGTGGATCAGCCCGGCTTCCGGGTCGGACTGCCGAATGAGGCGTGTGGTCCGACTGCTCCGCAGCGGAGGAGTTTCCAGCGCTGATACCGTAACCGTTCCGAGGTTCAGCGAAAGCACTGATGCCTGAAAGTCGTGTTTCGCATCGGATTGAATCAGGGAACTTACATGTGACTTAAAGATCTGATCGACCCAAAAGTCGAAGCGTTCTCCCGCAGGCAGGTGTTGCGTCCCGAACTCAATCACAGACATAAGAGCGTCCCCGCATCACGGAGCCTTTCATTTTGAAAGGCTCACCGTGTCGCCCATCTAAAGGGGTTGAGACGTACGCGTCTACAAGATTGACAGTTAAGAACAGTCCCGAACAGTTCCGAACAGCGCCGGACGGCGAGCCCGTTTTGATATCGCAGGTCACGGCTGACGCCAGGTCACTGGACATGATCTACAATAGGAAGCTCTTGCCGGAGGGTGTCAGCTAAGACCAACCATCGCATTCGGTAGCTCCGGCGACGTTCCATCGTGCCGCGTCTGCCGTCCTCCTCGACCATTGCGACCCGTCAAAGCGATCATTGAGGCTTTTTCATCCCCTGGCGGCAGGGTGCTGGTCACAGCATGATCGCGAGCTTGGCGTTCGCCTTACGAAGCGAGAAACCCCTGGTAGACGGATTGATCACCACAACCAGATCCGTCACAACCAGGGGCTTCGGATGCTGTTCTATCGTGCTGCCGTCG
>NZ_JBSFPS010000053.1:0-41534 GCF_053588315.1 Streptosporangium sp. NPDC003464
TAGCGGCGCGGAGGCCGCTGGTCACGTTCTCTCGACTAACCCGAGTCGTCGGCCCTTTGTCCCCCGTTTCGCCCTCATGGAAACCGCGAGTGCGCGAAACTTGACACTGTGCAACACCGGCTTAGCCGGAAAGGGGGGAGACCCGGAATCTCCCGACCGTCCCTGCGCTACGTCAGTGGCGGCCGTTGAGTAGAAACGGGCTCGAACGCATCAATGAACACCGACCTTCCTGAGGATCCCCAGCGACAGCGGCTCCGGGAGCACCTGGAGTCCATGATCACCCGCACCGAGAAGGCCACCTCGTGGCACGATGCGGCCAACTCCCTGCGCGGCCTGGTGAACCGCGAGGGATACGTCCCCATCAGAACCCGCCTGGCGAGCGAGGACCTCGACTTCCTCGAAGGCGCGCGCGAGGAGCTGCTCGGCTTCGCCGCCCTCGGGGTCAGGCTCCTCGACCTGCACCAGCCCCGCGACGCGGGCGGCATCACCAGCGACGCGGCACGCCCGATCCTGCGCTGCCGCAGCTGCATGTGGCGCTGGCCGTGCCCTACCTTCCGCGCCATGGCCGAGTCCTTCGGCAGTCCCCGGCCCCCCACCTCCTGCCAGCACGTCGAACCCGACGACGGCGAGAGCGGCGACGACACGCAGGTGACGCTCGTCATACCGGTCCGGCCCGAGGGCGAGGTCGCGGTGCTGACGACCCGCACGGGGCGGCGGGAGACATGACCGCCTGACCCGGCCGCGGCCGGGGCTCAACCGGACAGCGGGAGCCGGATCTCGAACCGGCAGCCGGGCCCGGCGTTGACGACGTCGATGGCCCCCTCGTGGGCCTCGACGATGCCGCGGGCGATCGCCAGGCCGAGCCCGGCTCCCGTACCGTCCGCGGTCGGGGTCCGGGCCGCCTCGCCGCGGAAGGCGACGTCGAACACGCGGGGCAGGTCGTCGGCCGGGATGCCGCCGCAGCAGTCGGCGACCTGCAGGCGGGCGACCCCGCCCTCCGCCAGCGCGCGCACCCGGACCGTGCCGTCGCCCGGGGTGTGCCTGATCGCGTTGACCACCAGGTTGCGCAGGGCCCGGGACAGCTCCCCGGCGTCGGCCTGGACCGGGACCGCCTGGTCGACCTGGCCCGCCAGCCGTACTCCCTTGGCCCGGGCCAGCGGCTCCACCCCGGCCAGGGCGTCGGCGACCAGGTCGCCGAGGCCGATCCGCCGCCGGGACAGGCGCAGCGCGCCCGCGTGGATCCTGGACAGCTCGAACAGGTCGTCCACCATGCCCGACAGCCGCTCCACCTCCAGGCGGATCTGCGTGTGGTAGCGGCTCACCGTCCCCGGGTCGGCGACCACCCCGTCCTCCAGGGCCTCGGCCATGGCCCGCATGCCGGCCAGCGGGGTGCGCAGGTCGTGGCTGACCCAGGCGACGAGCTCGCGGCGGGCGCTCTCCAGGGCGCGCTCGCGCTCGTGGCCCAGGCGGAGGCGCTCGTATGCCTGCTCCAGCGTCCTGGCGATGGTGTCGAGCTCCGCGGGCAGGCCGCGGGGCGGCACGAACTCCCCCGAGGGCGGGACGGCGTGCACGGCGGCGACCAGCCTGCGGCTGGCCGCCACGACCCGGCGGGCGAGCACCGTCGCGACCCCCATGCCGACCAGGCCGCCGACCACGACCACGCTGAGCACGATGTCCCTGGGCGTGCCCTCGATGATCATCTTCAGGGTGATGGCCACCACGCCCCCCACCGTGGCCAGGACCGTCACCACGGCGACCACCGCCAGCATCACCCCGATCGACCGCTCCCGCAGCAGCCGCATCACGCCGAGCCCGGCCAGGGCCACCAGCAGGCCGAGCCCGGCCGTGACGGCGACGATCAGCAGGATCTCGGGGATCATGTCTGCGTCAGGGGTTCGTAGCGGTAGCCGACACCCCACACCGTGACGATGCGCCGGGGGGCGGTCGGGTCCGGCTCGATCTTCTCGCGGAGGCGGCGGACGTGGACGGTCACCGTGGAGGAGTCGCCGAAGGACCACCCCCAGACCTGGTCGAGCAGGGCGGAGCGGCTGAAGGCCTGGCGGGGGTTGCGCATGAGATGGGCCAGGAGGTCGAACTCCCGGGCGGTCAGCGTGATCTGGTCGTCGCCGAGCCGTACCTCGTGGGCGCCGACGTCGACCACGAGGGCGCCGTCCCTGAGCACGCCGGTCCCGGCCGGCACCGAGGCGCCGCGCGCCCGCCGCAGCACCGACTGCACGCGCAGCGCCAGCTCGCGGGGGCTGAACGGCTTGGTGACGTAGTCGTCGGCGCCGGTCTCCAGGCCCACGACCCGGTCGATCTCCTCACCCAGCGCGGTCAGCATGATCACCGGGACGGGCCAGCGCTCCCTGAGCTTCCTGCAGACCTGGAGCCCGTCCATCTTCGGCAGCATGAGGTCGAGCACCAGCAGGTCCGGCGGGTTGGACAGCGCGCGCCTGAGCGCCTCGGCGCCGTCTCCCACGCACTCGACCTGATGGCCGTCGCGCTCCAGGTAGCGGGCCACGACCTCGGCCACCGTCGGGTCGTCGTCGACCACCAGAATCCGCGTGCTCATGGTCCCCACGGTAGGCCCGGGCGCGGCCGATCCCTATGCCGCGTCACCACTCCGTAAGCACTGGATCGTTATGGTTCCGGCCTCCATCGGGCCGGTCGCCGGACGTACGGTGGCCTCATGAGTCGTACCGTGATGGCAGTCCTGGGCGTCATCCTCGCGCTCTACGTCGTGTTCGGGCTCGTGCTGCCCGCGCTGTTCGGGCTGCTGAAGTTCCTGGTCGTGCTGGCACTGGTCGCCTTCGTGGTCGTCGCCGTGGTCACGGTCGCGGGCAAGTTCGCCAAGTGAGCCTCCTGCTCGCCCTCCAGACGCTGTCGGTCTGGATCTTCGACGGCGGCGGCGCCGTGACGGCGACCGCCGTGGTCGGGCTGGGCGTGCTCCTGCTCGCCTGGGCGCTGCGCGTGCTGCCCCTCGCCTCCGGGGCGGGGCGGGGAGCGCCGCTGTCCCGGCGCGAGCGGGCCAGGCGGACCCTGTTCGTCCGGCAGCGCGACCCCGACGCGGCCGGGCGGTCACGGCCGAGAGCACCGTCAGCGGGCCCGGCGCCCGCGTAGCACCGCGTCGACACGTCCGGACCGCGGGCGCCTTCTGTGCTGATCCCACACCAGTCAGAAGGGCTCCCATGTTCGACCCCGTCATCGAGTTCACCGCCGGTCTCATCACCGCGCTCGCCGGGCCGCTGGGCTCCACCGCGCCGGCGATCGTCCTGTTCACCCTCGCCGTCCGGCTCCTGCTGCTGCCGCTCAGCGTCATGCAGGCCAGGGGCGAGCGGGTCAGGGCACGGCTGGCCCCCCGGCTCCAGGAGCTGAGGAGCAGGCACGGCCGCGACCCCGAGCGGCTCCGCCGGGAGCTGGCCGCGCTCTACGCCGAGGAGAAGGCCTCCCCGCTGGCCGGCTGCCTGCCGGGCCTGGCCCAGCTGCCGTTCCTCATGGTGACGTACCGGGTCTTCACCTCCTCGGTGATCGCCGGGCACGCGAACGCCCTGCTCACCCACGGGCTGTTCGGCGTGCCGCTGGGCCAGCAGCTCGCCGGCGCGGTCGCCGGGTACGGGCTGCTCAGCGGGCCGACGCTGGTCTTCGCCGGTCTCTTCCTGCTGCTGCTCGCCGTGGCGTCGGTCACATCGCGCCGGATGCGGCGCACGATGGGCGACCAGGTCCAGCCGGAGGCGCTCCGCAGGGTGATGCCGCTCCTGCCGTACGCGACGGTGCTGGCCGCGGCCGTGCTCCCGCTCGCGGCCGGGATCTATCTGCTGGTCACCACGGCGTGGACGGCCGGCGAGAGGGCGCTGCTGTACCGTCCGGCCCCCGCCTGAGAATAATCACGATCTTGTCCCGCTTCACGGCGATGAAGCGGGACAGGACCTATCCGCACTCCCGCAGCGCGGGCTCGGGCATGGAAACCTGACCATTACCGTTACTCACAGTGCTGACAGTCGTGACCACCGCCCAGACAGTGGTGATCTCACCGTCGTGCCTGACCCCCCATTTGGCGGCCAGATACTCGACGATGCCGAGACCCCTGCCCCCCAGTGAGGAGAGCGTGGGCCGTCCGGCGCGCGGCTCTGTGGCGGCCCCTCCGTCACTCACCGCAACCTCGACGTATCCGTCAGTCCAGCGCCACGCCACCCTGATCTGACCGGACGGTAAAGGATGCGCGTGCCGGAGCGCGTTGCTCAGCAGCTCGCTCACCACGAGGACCGCATCATCTATCGCGGTCTCGTAGACCCCCCATTCCTGCAGGTCAGAGCAGAGGCGTTGGCGTGCGACGGCGACGCTGGACGGTGCATACGGCAACAACACGACGCTCGACGCACTCACCTCCCCGTATCCCTGTTCCCCCCTGAGGAACACACCCCAGTACGACCGAAATGCCCCGTTAGATGGTCTTAGAAACCGGGCGTCAATTACAGCTTGTGCACATTCGACAATAGATCAGCTCATCCGTTACCGGGTCGTTACCGCATCGGCGTGTCACTTAGGTAAGGGCGCCTGGCGTGTCGGCAATGCGTAGGGCCAGGCGCATGCGGGTGCCGCCGCCCGGCCGAGGGTGCGCCGACACCTCGGCCCCCTGGGCCTGGGCCAGGCTGCGCACGATGTAGAGGCCCAGGCCGACCCCGCCGAACCGGCGGCGGTCGCTGCTGTCTCCCTGGACGAAGCGCTCGAAGACGCGTTCTCTGCTGGCCGGGGCGATGCCCACGCCCTCGTCGTCGACGACCACCACCACCCGGTCGCCGGCCGCCCAGGCCTCGACCCTGATGAGGCCGCCGTCCGGCGAATACTTGAACGCGTTCTCCAGGAGCTGGCCGAGCATGATGTCGGTGGCCAGCGCGTCGCCGGAGACCGGGGGCAGGTCACCGGGGACGCTCACCTCGACCCGGTGCAGGTCCGACAGGACCGGCAGGCCCAGCGTGGCGGTCCGGAGCAGCTCGCCGAGGTCGAAGCCCTCGATCTTGAGAGTGAGCTCGCCCGCCCCGGCCCGGGAGCCCAGCAGCACGTGGTCCATGAGCTGGCCGAGGGAGCGCGCCCGCTCGGCGATGGTGTGCACCGCGGCCCGGCGCTCGACGTCGGTCATGCTGTCCCAGCGCGAGTCGAGCGTGCCGGCGAAGCCGCGTACCACTGTGATCGGGGTGCGCAGCTCGTGGCTGGTGGTGGCGAGGAAGAGATCTTTGGCCTCCTCCAGCTCCTTGGCCCGGGTGATGTCGCGGAAGTCGACCACGATCTCGCCCGTCTCCACGATCTCCGCGCAGAGCACGTCCAGCCAGGCGCCCGAGGGCAGTTGGAGGGTGAGCTTGTCACCCGGCTCCGGCAGCGGGAACGGCGGCGGCCCGCCGATCACCTCGGCCGCGGGGAAGCCCGTCAGCTCGCCGGCCGCCGGGTTCCACTGGATGACCCGGCCGGTGCTGTCGAGGACCGCGATGCCGTCGGCGCTGGCGTCGAACACCGCCCGCTCGTGGGCGCGCTGCCGTACGGCCTCCTGGTAGGCCATGGCGTTGCCGACGGCGATCCCGGCGTGCCCGGCGAGGAGTTCGAGCAGCTCCAGCTCGACGTGGCCGGCCTTGCGCTTGGCGAACAGGGCGTACAGCGCGCCGTACGGCCGGCTGCCCACCGCCGCGACGCCGAGCGCGATGGTGTGCAGGCCGGGCAGCTGCGACCAGATCAGCTCGTCCAGCCGGGCCTGGTCACCGGTCTCCAGCATCACGGTCCGGCCGGTGCGCAGGAGCTTGCCGACCAGGCTCGTGCGCAGGTCGGCGGTGGAGTCGCGCAGCGAGTCGGGGAGCCGGTGGCTGGCCACGAGGCGGACCCGGTCGCCCTCGATGAGCACGAACCCGCCCGCGTCGGCCCCCGTCAGCTCGGCGAGGCTGGCGGCGATCCGGTCGAGGACCGCGGGCAGCTCCCGCTCGGCGTTGATGTCGGCGACCACGTCGGTGAGCCTGCGGACCAGCTGCGCCCGGCGGACGACCCGGTCCTGGGCCGTCTCGTCGTCCTGGGTCAGGTGGTAGACGCTGACGTAGCCGAGCAGGGCCCCCGCCTCCGACCGCAGCGCGCTGGTGTCGACCCGCACGTCGACCAGGCTGCCGTCCCGGCGGAACCGCTTGGTCCGCAGCGAGACCTGGCCGCCGGTGCGGACCCGCTCCAGGACCGCGTTGTGCTCGGCCATCAGCTCCTCGGGCACCATCGGGGCGCGGCGGCCGAGCAGCTCCTCCGCCGGCCAGCCGAACAGGCGTTCGGCGGCGGGATTCCAGGCCAGGACCGTCTGGTCCCGGTCGAGGGCGACGATCGCGTTGGGCGCGCCGGCGACGACCGCACGGCCGATGCCGTCGTCACTGGCGGCCCTGATGTCACCCACACACCCATAGTGCCGTGTCAACCGGCCTGATCTTGGCACTTTCGTCCGCATGTGCTGACACTCGTTGGGGTGATCCGTCCGATACGCTGCGGTCACCACACGCCTGGATACGAAAGGGTGGGGCCATGTCATCCGGTGACATCGACGCGCTGCTACGGGTGACCTCGCCCGACTACATAGGGAACACCCACCCCGACATCGCGTTCGGCACCCTGGACGGCCCGGTGGGGCGTCTCGTCCTGGCGGTGACGCACCGGGGGGTGGTGGCGTGCAGCTACGAGGACGAGAACGTCGTCTTCGAACGCGTCAGCCGGGAGGTCGGCTCGTTCATGGGGCCGGACGCGCGGCGGCTCGACCCGGTCCGCCGGGAGCTGGACGCCTACTTCTCCGGACGGCTGCGTGCCTTCACCATCACGGCCGACCTGCGGCTGGCGACCCCGTTCGCCAGGACCGTGCTGCAGAAGATGATCGCCGTCCCGTACGGGACGGTGACCACCTACCGCGAGATCGCCGAACGGCTCGGCCGGCCGCGGGCGCTGCGCGCGGTCGGCAACGCGCTGGGCAGCAACCCCGTCTGCGTGATCGTGCCCTGCCACCGGGTGGTCGAGAGCGAGGCCGTCCTCGGCGGCTACGCGGGCGGGGCGACCGCCAAGGAGCGGCTGCTGCGCGTCGAGGGGGCGGGCCGGGGCCGGCCGCCCGGCACCCCGTAGCCCCGGGACCCGGGCGGGCGGCCCCGCCCGCTACGGGCGGCGGCGGCGGAGCGCGCCGAGGCCGAGGGTGACCAGGCCGGAGACGACGAACGCGCCGACGGCCGCGCTCATCCACGGCTGCGGGGTGAAGCCGACGGCGTCCCGGGCGCCGGTCCAGATCGCCGCCCACCACGACACGGTCGAGGGCGCGGCGAGCATCCACCAGGTGACGAAGCCCAGCAACCACGGGACCACCATGAGCCAGCGGGAGGGCGCGTTCTCGGAGGTGTCCCAGTCCTTGCCGTGGCCGAGCAGGAAGTAGTCGACCGCCAGCACGCCGAGCATCGGCACGAACACCGCGCCGATGATGCCGAGGAAGGCCCCGTAGGAGTTGACGTCGACGACGAGGGCCATGCCCGTGGTCAGCACTCCGATGCCCACGGAGAAGATCCGACGGTCCACCCGGGGCATCAGGTTCTGCAGCGACATCGCGGTGGAGTAGACGTTCGCGAACGACTGGTCGGTCTCGCGCAGCACGAGGACGCCGAAGAACAGCGCGCCGAGCGGGGCCGCCACGAACGGGGCGAACACGGCGGTCGGCTGGCCCAGCACCGCGCCGTGGCCGGCGAGCGCCACCGCGTAGACGCCGACGGCCAGGCACGCCACCTGGGCGACGGTGTAGCCGCCGACGACGCCGGTGAAGGCCGCGCGGCTGGAGCGCGAGTGCCTGGCGTAGTCCGCCGCGACCGGCACCCACGACACCGACAGGGCGATCACGAAGTCGACGGCCGAGGCGAAGGCGTCCCAGGATCCGCCGGTCTGGGCGGGGGTCTCGCGGACGAACACCACCGCGAACCAGACCACCGAGATGATCACGCCGGCCGTGACGAAGCGCCGGATCAACCGGATGGCGCCCAGGGGATAGATGGTCAGCGCCGTCGTCAGGACCCCGGCCGCGATCGCCCAGACCGCGTAGGGGACGGACGTTCCGAAGATCGCCTGCGCGCCCATCGCGACGACCCACAGCTCGAACGCGCCCCAGCCGATCATCTGGATGATGTTGAGCACGGTCGGGACGGCCGAGAGTCTCGCGCCGAACAGCCCGCGCAGCAGCACCATCGCGGGCTGGCCGGTCTGCGCGCCCGGGACCGCGGCGAGGCCGACCATGGCGGTGCCGATGAGGCTGCCGACCAGGGAGGCGACCAGCGCCGCGGTGAAGGTGAGCGGGTTGTCGTCGAGCAGCGGGTTGATCAGGAAGAGCGCGAAGGAGAACCCGAGCAGGCTGACGCCCAGATTGGCCCAGAACGCGCCCTGGTCGAGCGCGCCGAGGGTCTTCGGCGGAGCTTGGTCGAGAGTGAGAGGCGCCTCGGCATGCTTGGCATCGATGACGTCAGACGTCATGGAAAGCTCCCTACGCCGGCATTACCCGGACAGGTTCATGCGGTCGGCGGCGCGTCGGAGGGCCTGCCCGGCCCTCTACGTGGTTCCGCCCTCTCAGCCCGGTTGCGCCCGAGCTCCCGCGGTAGATGATTCGCCGTGAATTATGTCATTTCCTCCCTTCTGCGCAAGGGCCGGGTCAGGCCACGAACGGGTCCTGCCCGCTCTCGCTGACCATCGGACGGCCGGCGGACTCCCAGGACTGCATGCCACCGCCCACGTTGATCGCGTCCCAGCCGACGTGCCCGAGCCAGGCGGCGGCGTGCGCGGAACGGCCGCCCACGCGGCAGACCACGTAGACGGGCGCGTCCTTCGGCACCTCGTCCACCCGGGCCTGAAGCTCGCCGAGCGGGATGTGGACGGCCGCCGGCGCGTGCCCGGCCCGCCACTCGTCGTTCTCTCGTACGTCAAGCAGGAACGCACCGTCCGGCACGTCCCGCGCATCGACCTCAGGAACACTCATGACAACCATTCTTTCAAGTCCGTCACCAGATGGGGGGTAAAGCGGCTCGTCCGCCCGTGACCCCGCCAACATATGCGCGCGGGCCACCTGGACCGGCCCCGGAGGGCCAGGTCAGGGCACGTCCCAGAAGGCCAGCTCGTGGGCCATCCCCTCGGTGAACAGCTCCTTGGCCCGGCCGAGATCGGGCACGGCCTCGTCGATCATCACGGCGATGCGTCCGGTCAGCGCGGCGAAGTCGGGATGCGCGTAGGTGTCGACCCAGGCCCGGTAGCGCGGCTCGGCCGGGGGATTCTCCGCGAGGACGCGGCCGAGGGTGGAGTAGCCCCACATGCAGGGATACAGCGCGGCCAGACCGTCGGCGTAGTCCGCCGCGGAGCCGAGCAGGAACGAGGTGTAGGCGGCGCAGGCCGGCCCCTTCTCGGCCCTGTCGAGGTCGGCGCCGAAGCCCGCCGACAGCGACCGGTGCAGGTTCAGCTCCTCGTGGAAGGTGGCGTGGGCCAGGTCCACCAGGTCACCCAGGTGCCCGTCGGGGGCCTGCCAGGCCAGCCGGGAGAACACCCGGACGTAATCGAGGAGGAACAGGTAGTCCTGCTCCAGCCACGACCGGAACACCGGCTCCGGCAGGTCCCCCCGGGCGATCCCCACCACCGTCGGGTGGGCGAGCTGCGCCTCGACGAGCGGGCGGCCGATGGCGTGGAGTTCCGCAGAGATGCTCATAAGCCGAGCATTGTCTCAACCCAGGACCCCGGCGCCGATCTCCGCCCCGGGCAGCCCCGCCGGCTCCGGGCCAGAGCCCCGGCGTCCGACTCGGACCGAGGGCCGGCGCCGATCTCCGCCCAGGACTCCGACCCCGACCCAGCCCCGGCTGCCCCGGACCAACCCCGGGCAGCACCACCGGCCCCGGACCGGAACCCCGGCGTCCGTCTCAGGCCAGAGCCGCGGCGCCGAAGGAGACGCTGAAGCGCCTGCACCAGATGGTGACGGTCTTCAGGCTGTCCAGGTCGGCCCCGGCCGGGATGGCGTAGTTCGCGTTGCCCCGGTTGCCCTTGAGCTCGCCCAGTTCGAGGTGCTCGCCGTCGTCGAGGTTGAACCACCCGGCCCTGCCCTCCTTGACGGGCTGGTCGCTCAGCCAGACCCGGAGGTCGGGGCCGTCGGAGGTGTCCAGGTCCTCGATCCTGAGCACCCGGCTCCCGTCGGGCAGTTCGAGCACCCTGGCCCTGCCCTCGGTGCTGTGCTCGTGCGAGACGAACGTGCCCGTGGCCAGAGTCTCGGGCCGCTCCGCGGCCTGCCCGGACCCGCCCCGCGACGGAGTGGCCGTGGCCCGCGGGGAGGCGCCCGGCGGGACAGCGGTCTCCGGGGCCGCGGTCCGCGGGGCCACCGCGACCGGCACGGCCTCGTTCACCTCGACGGTGGTGAACAGGCGCCAGGGCTGGAACAGATACAGGGCGACGCCGAACGCGACGGCGCCCAACGTCATGACCACCCAGGTCGCCGGGTGCCGGAGCAGCTTTCCGATCCGCATGATGTCCTCCGGGGCCCGGTCCTCGAAGCGTCCTCCAGGCCCTGGTGCGAAGCTATCCCGGCCGGCCGCCACCGGCGATTACGTAGTGCTTACGGCATAGGGTCGGAGCATGACGACCATCGCCGAAGAAGTTCTCCTGCTCGCCTACAGCGAAGCGGAGGGCAGGCAGCTGGTCAGCTCGTCGGAGCTCGACGCCGCGCTCGGCGGCGCTCTTCTGGCGGAGCTGACCGTCAACGGCCGGATCGACCTGGCCGGCAAGAAGGTGACCGTCCTGGACCCCACCCCTCTCGGCGAGGAGGAGCTGGACGCGACACTGGCCAGGATCGCCGCCGACACCAAGGAGCGCAAGCCCGACTGGTGGATCTACAAGCTCCACTCGGCCAAGCTCCGCAAGCGCCTGCTCTCCCGCCTGGCCGAGCGGGGTGTGCTGGGCGAGGAGACGCGGAAGATCCTCGGGATCTTCCCCAGCACCCGCTACCCGGAGCGTGACCCCAGCGTCGAGCTGGCCGTGCGCGAGCGTGTCCAGAGCGTGCTGTCCGGGGCCGTCCCCGACAGGCGGATCGCCGTGCTGATCGCCGTCCTGCACGCGGCCAAGATCGACCGCAAGGCGTTCCCGGGCGCGAGCAAGGAACGCATCAAGGAGATCACCGAGGGCGACTGGGCCGGCGAGGCCGTCGCCAAGACCATCGCCGCGATCAACGCCGCCGTCATGGCCGGCGTGATCGCCGCCTCCGTCGCCGCCTCCACCAGCGCGTCCACCTGAGCCGCCGCCCCGGCCAGGGCCGGGGCGACCGGGGCCGGGCCGGGAATCCGTGACATCGGCCCCGGGAGGCGGCGGGCAGGCGACCGGCCGGGACGCCGGCCGGGGCCGGGGCGGGCCGCTACTTGCCGAGGGCGTCCTTGGGGACCGGCTTGTCCTGGGCCAGGGCCTCGAACATGCGCAGGGCCTTGGTCCGGTCCCACTTGACGACCGACTGGCCGTTGATGGTCGGCAGCGAGCCGACCGGGACGACCGTGGTCACCGGGTTGTCACCCATGGCGAGGCCGAGGGAGAGCAGGTTGAAGGCACCGGTCTCCTCGCCGACGGACACGGAGTCGGCGGCGTTCAGCGCGAGCGGGACGGAGCGGAAGGGGTTGATCAGCACTCCGGGGCTGGCCGCCTTGTTCACCACCGCGGAGAAGAACTGGCGCTGGCGCTGGGTCCGGTCGAAGTCGGGGATGGCGCCGGTGGCGCGGGTGCGGACGTAACCGAGGGCCGTGCCGCCGTCCATCGTCTGCAGGCCCTTCTTCAGGTCGATGCCCGCCTTGGGGTCCTTGATGGCCTGCTTGACGTTGATCTCGACCCCGCCGATGGCGTCGACGATGCCCACGAAGCCGCCGAAGCCGATCTCCATGTAGTGGTCGATGCGGAGCCCGGTGACCTTCTCGACGGTCTTGGCCAGGAGCTTGGGGCCGCCGTCGTCGTAGGCGTAGGCGGCGTTGAGCTTGTCGCTGCCGTGGCCGTCGATCGGCACGTAGGAGTCACGCGGGAGGCTGACCAGGGTCGGCCGGTCGCCGCTGTCGGGGATGTGCAGCAGCATCATCGTGTCGGTCCGGCGGCCGATGGAGTTGCCGGTGGCGAGCTTCCTGCGCTGCGCCTTGGTCAGGCCGGCGCGGCTGTCGGAGCCGACCAGCAGCCAGTTGGTGCCGGGGGTGTCGGCAGGGCGGCCGTCGTAGTCGGTGAGCGCCTCAATCCGGGTCAGCCGCGAGTTGACCGTGAAGTATCCGCCGACGGCGAGCACCACCAGCACGACGAGCAGGCCGATGAGGATCCGTGCGATCAGCCTGCCCGGCCGCTTCGGGCGCCAGGTCGTGCTCGGCATCCGGATCCCGCCTTTCCCTCCTGAGGAACCACCTGAGGAACCACCTGACGGACCGCCCGGACGGTCGCCCGGGGGGCCGTCCGGCGGCACGGAGTGCGCGGCCTGGCCCGGGAGCGGCCGGACCGGGCCGGCGCCCTCCCTGGCCTTGCCGTAGACCCGCGAGGTCGCCCGCGGCCGCGTGTCGTCGGCCCCTTCCCGCGGCGTCTCCGGGCCGGGTCCGGCGGCCGGCCGGCTCCGCCCCGGCGCCGGGTGGGCGGGCTGTCCCGCGGCTCGCGGCGGCCCGGGCTGGGGCGATCGCAGCGCGCGTGTGCGATCGTCGTCTTCCGGCCTGTCACCCACGTCGTATCCCCGCCACTTCTTGAACACACGATGAGAACGTCATTATCGACGCTACGTCGTGGTCCCGTCGCGCGCAGACGTCTCTCCAAGCTTCCCCCATGTAAAAGTACGCAGAAGGATGCTTAGTCACCAACGATGTGATCGTTGGCCGATCCGGAAACATCGACCCCCACATGGGTCGTTACGGTAAGGGACGACCTCTGCCCGAAAGGATGATCGTGTCCACTCCGGACTCATGGAGTACCTGCCCGTGCACATGCACGGGGACCGCTGACCCAACCGGGAGAGCCGCCCGGTGAACACGGCTCTCGGCCTGCTGGCCGTACTCCTCCTCACCTTCGCCACTGGTTACTTCGTCGCGCAGGAGTTCGCCTTCGTGGCCGCCGACCGCGGCGTGCTGCGCGAACAGGCCGACGCCGGTGACACCGCCGCCAAGCGCGCGCTGGAGGTGACGGGACGCCTGTCGTTCATGCTTTCGGGCGCGCAGCTGGGCATCACCGTGACCGCGCTGCTCGTCGGCTTCATCTCCGAACCCGCCATCGCCACGGTCATGCGCCCGGGGCTGGAGGCCGCGGGGGTGCCGGCGGCGGCCGTGCCGGGCGTCTCGTTGGCGCTGGCCGTCGTGGTCGCCACCGTCATCCAGATGGTGCTCGGCGAGCTGGCCCCCAAGAACCTGGGCATCGCCCGCCCCGAGCCGGTGGCCAAGTTCCTCGCCGGCTCGACCATCGTCTATCTCAGGATCGCCGGGCCCGTCATCCGGCTGTTCGACTCCGCCGCCACCGGCCTGCTGCGCCGGGCGGGCGTGGAGCCCGTGGAGGAGGTCGAGCACGGCGCCAGCCCCGAGGAGCTGTCCCGGATCATCTCCGAGTCCGCCACGGCCGGCGACCTCCCGCCGCGGCTGTCGGAGCTGCTGGAGCGGGCGCTGGAGTTCGGCGGCCGCACCGCCGAGGACGTCATGGTGCCGCGCCCCCGCCTGGTGCTGCTGCGGGCCGAGCGTCCGATCTCCGATCTGGTCGAGGCCATCCGCGAGCACGGCCACTCCCGCTACCCGGTGCTCTGCAAGGAGAACGGCGAGGACGTGGTCGGCGTCACCGGTGTGCGGGAGCTGCTCAGGTCCGGCCTGAGCGACGGCCCGCTGGAGCAGATCACCCGTTCGGCGCTGCTGGTCCCGGACTCGCTGCCGCTGCCGGTCGTGCTGGAGCGCATGCGCGCCGCCGGCGACGACCTGGCCTGCGTCATCGACGAGTACGGCGGGCTCGCCGGCGTGGTCACCGTCGAGGACCTGGCCGAGGAGCTCGTCGGCGAGCTGATCGACGAGAACGACCCCGAGCCCGCCGGGGTCGTCGCCAACGACGACGGCACCTGGGACCTGCCGGGCACCCTCCGGCTCGACGAGGTCGAGCGGGCGACCAAGCTGGCGCTCCCCGAGAGCGACGGCTACGACACCATCGCCGGCCTGGTGCTCGCCACCCTCGGCCGGATGGCCGAGCCCGGCGACCAGGTCACCGTCACGCTGACCCTGGAGACCGACCTCCTGGAGAACGACAGCGCGGACGAGGCCGACGCGGTGCTCACCGTGCTGTCGGTGCACCGCAGGGTCCCCGAGTGGGTACGGCTGGCGCCCGCGCCGGCGGAGGCCGCCGAGGACGGCGGCGAGCCCGCGATGACCGCGCCGCGGATGATCGGGCGGGGCGCCGACACACCCATGATCGAGCGGAGCGCGGTGGACGGCCGATGAGCATCACCGGAGCACTGCTGCTGGGCGTGGCCCTGTTGATCGGCAACGCCTTCTTCGTCGCCGCCGAGTTCGCGGTCATCTCGGCCCGCAGGCATCGCCTGGAGGAGCTGGCGGGCAAGGGCGGCCGGTTGACCCGGGTCGCCGCCCGCGCCGCCGTACGCGGCGGCAGGGAGCTCTCCCTGATGCTGGCCGGCGCCCAGCTCGGCATCACGCTGTGCTCGCTCGGCCTGGGCATGGTGACCGAGCCGGCCATCGAGCACCTGCTGGAGCCGGTCTTCGCCGCGGTCGGCCTGCCCGAGTCGCTGCGGGTGCCCATCTCGCTGGTGATAGCGCTGGCGCTGGTCACCTTCCTGCACATGGTGATCGGGGAGATGGCCCCCAAGTCGTGGGCGCTGACCCACCCGGAGATCGCGGCGATGGGCCTGGCGCTGCCGTTCCGCGGCTTCACCTGGCTGGTCCGGCCGGTGCTGGCCTCTCTCAACGCCCTGACCAACGCGGTGCTGAGGCTGTTCGGCGTGCACCCCAGGGACGAGCTGGCCACCACCAGGACCCCGGTCCAGCTCGCCATGCTGGTCGGCGAGTCCGGCCGGATGGGCCTGCTCGACCGGGACGAGCACGACCTGCTGACCCGGGCCCTGCGGGTCCACCAGCAGCCGGTCGAGCGCCTGATGCTGCCCATCGGGCAGGCCACCTGCGTGACCCGGGACGCCACCGACGAGCAGGTGCGCCGTACGGCCGCCGACAGCGGGCACCTGCGCCTGCTGGTCAACTCGGGCAGGCCGGACGACGTCCTGGGCGTGCTGCACGTCAGAGACGTCCTGGTCCGCCCGGGGGCGAGCCCAGCCGAGCTCGCCCGGCCGGTGCCCAGGCTGGACAAGAGCACGACGATCCCCGAGGCGGTCTCCGTGCTCCAGGACGCCCACGCCCATGTGGGCCTCGTCACGGACGGCGGCGGCAAGGTGGCCGGCATGGTCAGCCTCACCGATCTGCTCGGCGAGCTGTTGGACGTCCGGGTCCTCGTCACGGGTTGACGGACAGGACGGGCCGGGGGGAGAGACTCCCCCCGGCCCGATTTCTCTGTCAGCGTAATCGGCCCGGATGGACGGCATGACGTGTGCAAGCGGCCGGAAAGTGATCGTCAAGCGGGGCGGGGTAGAAGAGACGCACGCCATACCGGCACAGAATCGAGAAGACACCCACGTAACCGCCGGGACTTCTCTATAACGGAGCGAACGGCTACTTTGATCGATGATCACCCCGACCGGCACCAGACCCACGGACGGACCGATGAACGCGCGGATTCCCCGGAAAACAAGAGAGCCCCGGTGCGCTGACCGCGCTTCCGGAGCTCTGCTGGAGTGGGCGAGGAGGGATTTGAACCCTCACGTCCTTTCGGACACACGGACCTGAACCGTGCGCGTCTGCCGTTCCGCCACCCGCCCTTTTGGGTGCGGTGGAAACATTAGCACGGATCAGCCGGTACCCACGAACCCGGATACGATCCTCCTAGACGCGGAGCGGAACAGCTGGGTGCGAGAGAGCGAGGAACAAGCCCCCAAGCGGCCGTGACCTAGTTAGACGGAGGAAGGGAGGTACCCGGTGGGAGTCCTTCAGCGCTTCGAGCGGAGGCTCGAAGGTTTGGTTGAGGGAGCCTTTGCGCGGGCGTTCAAATCTGACCTTCAGCCGGTCGAGGTTGCCAGCGCGGTTCAGCGTGAGATGGACGAGCGTGCGGCGATCGTCGCACAAGGGCGCACGCTCGTGCCGAACGACTTCGTGGTCGAGCTGTCCACCACCGACAGCGAGCGCCTGGAGGTCTACGCCGACAGCATCAGCCACGAACTGGCCAACCTCGCCAGGGAGTACGCCAAGGAACAGGGCTACTCCTTCGTGGGACCGGTCCGGGTGCGCTTCGAGACGGCGGACGACCTGGCGGTCGGCCTGTTCCGGATCCGCTCCGGCGTGATCCGCGGCGCGACGGTCGAGCAGGACGAGATCCGCCAGCCGGTGAGCGACGTGCCGGCGGCCAAGCCGCACGCCTTCGGGGGCCGTCCCCGCCTGCTGGTCTCCACCCAGGACGACCCGCAGGGGCAGCGGTCCTACGACCTGACCACCCCGGTGACCCTGCTCGGCAGGGGCACCGACTGTGATCTACGGCTGGTCGACCCGGGTGTGTCCCGGCACCACGCCGAGCTGCGCGTGGAGGGCCCCCAGGTCGTGCTCGTCGACCTCGGCTCCACGAACGGCACCTTCGTCAACGGCCAGCCGGTACGCCGGGTCGAGCTCCAGAACGGCACTCGCGTGACGCTGGGGCGGACGACTCTGGTTTTCCGGCGCGATTAAAGGTAAACAGACGGTCCATGTCCGAGCTCACGCTGCTGCTGATCCGGCTCGCGTTCCTCGCGGTGCTGTGGTTCTTCGTGATTGCCGCGGTCGGCGTGATCCGGACAGACTTGTTCGGATCCCGCACGACCACCGCCGCCCCCGCGCGCAAGGCTGCCAAGCCGATCAAGCCCGCGGCCAAACCCAAGAAGGGGGAGCCGCGGCAGATGGTCGTCATCGGTGGTCCCCTGCAAGGCACCACCATCACCCTCTCAGAGACGCCGATCACCATCGGCCGGGCGACCGACGCCACGCTGGTAGTCAGTGACGACTACGCCTCCAGCAAGCACGCCCGGCTCTTCCCCCAGGACGGTCAGTGGATCGTGGAAGATCTCGGTTCGACCAACGGCACATACCTCGACCGCTCCAAAGTCACCCGTCCGACCCCGGTGCCGCTCGGTGTTCCGATCCGCATCGGCAAGACCGTCATCGAATTGCGCAAATGACCATCGCACTCCGTTACGCCGCCCGCTCCGACGTCGGCCTCCTCCGCGAAGGTAACGAGGACTCGGCGTACGCCAGCGGCCGACTGCTCGCCGTCGCCGACGGCATGGGCGGCCACGCACACGGCGAGGTGGCCAGCTCGGTCGCCATCGCCGCGATGTCCTCCCTCGACGAGGACCCGCAGGGGGGTGACCTGCTCAGCGCCATCGAGGCGGCGGTCAGGGAGGCCAACCGCAGACTGCACGACATGGTGGGGCGCGACCCGAGCCTCAAGGGCATGGGCACCACCCTGACCGCCATGCTGTGGTCCGGCACGAGGGTCGCCCTGGTCCACGTCGGCGACTCCCGCGCCTACCTGCTGCGCGCCGGGGAGCTCTACCAGATCACCCACGACCACACCCTGGTGCAGTCGCTGGTGGACGACGGCCGGATCACCCAGGAGGAGGCCGCCACCCACCCGCAGCGGTCGATCCTGCTGCGGGCGCTCGACGGCAGCGGCGAGGTCGACCCCGACCTGTCCCTGCGCGAGGCCCAGGTCGGCGACCGCTACCTGCTCTGCTCCGACGGGCTGTCGGGGGTGGTGAGCGCGGAGACGATGCACCAGACGCTCTCCACGATCGACGACCCCGAGACGGTGGTCCGCGCGCTCATCGACCTGGCCAACCGCGGCGGCGGCCCCGACAACATCACCTGCGTGCTGGCCGACGTCCTGGAGGTCGACGAGGGGCTCGCCCTCCCCGTCGAGGCCGCCGTGGTGGGCGCCGCCGGGTCGGCCCGGCCGCGGACCCCGCCGCCGGACACCCCGGCCGGGCGCGCCGGCATGGTCACCATGCCCCAGCCCGTCATCGTCGACGACGATCCCGAGGAGCCGGTCGTCAGGGCCGCCGGCCGGCCGGTCAGACGCCGCCGGGTGTGGCCGCTTCTGGCCTCGGTGGGAGGCGTCGTCCTGGTCGGCGGCGGCCTAGGCTGGTACTTCGGGAGCCAGTGGCTCGACGATCAATACTTCGTAGGGGCGAAAGGGGATGAGATCGTGGTTTTCCAGGGCGTGAAGACCAATATCGGCCCCATCGAGCTCTTCGACGTCGCCCGGAGCACCACCGAGTCGATCAAAGCCCTCGGCGCGTTCCAGCAGGGCCAGGTCCGCGACGGCATCCCCGTCGCCAGCGTCGACGCGGGCCTGAAGAAGATCCAGGAGCTCAAGTCGTCCGCGGCGAAGCCTGACACCAAGCCCGAGACGAAGCCCGACACCAAGCCCGAGACCAAGCCCGACGGGAAGACCAGGCAGACCTCCCAGCCGGACGGCACCGCAACCCCGGAACCCACAAGGTCACAGTAGACACATGAGCACCCCAAGCGTCGAGCCCGTCCCCCTGCCCGCCAAACGTCGGCTGGCCCAGTTGGCGATGCTCGCCTTCGCGGTCGTGATCGTGATGTTCGCCTACGCCAACGTGGGGCTGGCGATCGACAAGCAGATCCCCTCGGGCATGCTCACCTACGGCCTCAGCCTGGGCGGGTTCATGCTGGCCGCCTACCTCGTGCTCGCCAGGTTCGCACCCTGGGCCGACCCGCTGATCCTGCCTCTGGTGACGCTGGTCAACGGCCTCGGCCTGGTGATGATCTACCGCCTCGAACAGTCCAAGGCGTTCGGCGCCTCGGCCACCACCCAGCTCCTGTGGACGGCCGTCGGGGTCGTCCTGTTCAGCGTGACGCTGATCGTGCTGCGCGACCACCGCGCGCTGCAGCGGCTGACCTACACCGCCGGAGCCGTCGGACTCCTCCTGCTGATCTCGCCGCTGCTGCCGTTCATCGGCAAGAACATCAACGGCGCCCGGATCTGGATCGAGATCCCCGGTGTGGGCCAGCTCCAGCCCGCCGAGTTCGCCAAGCTCGCCCTGATCGTCTTCTTCGCCGGCTACCTGGTCGCCAAGCGTGACGTGCTGGCGCTGGCCGGACGGCGGCTGCTCTTCATCGACCTGCCCCGTGCCCGCGACCTCGGCCCGATCCTCATCGTCTGGGGCTTCAGCCTGGGCGTGCTGATCCTGCAGAAGGACCTCGGCTCCTCCCTGCTGATCTTCGGCACGTTCATCGCGATGCTCTACATCGCCACCCAGCGCACCTCGTGGGTCCTGATCGGCATCCTGCTCTTCGTCGGCGGCGCGATCCTCGCCGGGGCGATCTTCGAACACGTACATGCCCGCTTCGAGGTCTACCTCAACCCGGAGGACCCGGAGCTCTTCAACAAGGTCGGCGGCAGCGAGCAGCTCATGCAGGGCCTGTTCGCCATGGCCACCGGCGGGATCCTCGGCACCGGGCTCGGCCAGGGCCACCCCGACAGGATCCCGCTGGCCATCTCCGACTTCATCTTCCCCGCCACCGGCGAGGAGCTGGGCCTGACCGGGCTGATGGCCCTGCTGATGGTCTACGCCCTGATCGTGGAGCGGGGCCTGCGCACCTCCATCGCGGCCCGCGACCCGTTCTCCAAGCTGCTGGCCGGCGGCCTGTCGTTCATCCTGGCCTGGCAGGTCTTCATCATCGTCGGCGGCGTCACCAACCTGATCCCGCTGACCGGCCTGGTCACCCCGTTCATGTCGCAGGGCGGTTCGGCGCTGCTGGCTAACTGGATCCTTATCGCGCTGTTGGTACGCATGTCGGATGCGGCGCGGAAACCGCCGCCCCAGGCCATCCAGGACGAAGGAATGACGCAGGTGTTCCAGCGATGAACAGTCCCCTCAAGCGCGTCGCCCTGGCCTGCCTGCTCATGTTCGGCCTGCTCATGCTCAACGTGAACTACCTGCAGGCCGTACGGGCGGACGACCTGCGGGCGGACTCGCGCAACGTCCGCAACTTCTACGACCGCTACCAGGTCGAGCGCGGCCGGATCACCGCGGGCGACAAGGTGCTCGCCGAGTCCGTCGACACCGGCGACAACACCTTCCGCTACGCACGGCGCTATCCCGAGGGCAAGGTCTACGCGCCCATCACCGGGTTCTTCGCCCCGGAGAGCACCCGCGACATGGAGCGGGCCGAGAACGACCTGCTCGACGGCACCAGCGCCGACCTGCTCATCCGGCGCAGCATCGACCTGTTCACCGCCAAGAAGACCAAGGGCGCCAACGTCGACCTGACGATCAACCCCAAGGCGCAGGAGGCGGCCTACAAGGCGCTCGGCGCCAGCGGCAAGAAGGGCGCACTGGTCGCGATCGAGCCGAAGACCGGGGCGATCCTCGCCATGGTCTCGATCCCCAGCTACGACCCCAACCCGCTGTCCAAGGCGGACAAGGCCGCGGTCAACAAGGCTTACACCAAGCTGGCCGAGGACAAGGACCAGCCGCTGCTGAACCGGGCGATCGAGCGCACCTACCCGCCGGGTTCGACCTTCAAGGTGGTCACCATGGCGGCCTACCTGGAGAGCGACGACACCCTCGGGCCGCAGAGCCAGGTGGACGCCCCGCAGCGGCTCGACCTGCCCGGCACCACCGCCGACCTGCCCAACTACGGCGGTGCGGCGTGCGGCTCCGGACGCGTGACGCTGTCGTTCGCGCTGGAGCGGTCCTGCAACACGCCGTTCGGCAAGATCGCCATAGATCTGGGCTACGACGCCGTCAGCGACCAGGCCTTCAAGTTCGGCATCGGCGGTGACCCGCTGGCCATCCCGATGCCGGTCGCGGCCAGTGCCTTCTGGAACAAGAAGGACAGCGAGGAGGACAAGGCCGCGCTCGCCCAGGCGTCGATCGGCCAGCGCAGCAACCAGATGACCCCGCTGCAGATGGCCATGATCGCCGCGGGCATCGCCAACAACGGCGTGGTCATGAAGCCGTACCTGGTGAACAAGATCGCGGACGCGGAGGGCGGCGAGATCGAGGGCGCCGACCCCGAAGAGTTCACCACCGCGATCAGCGAGGACACCGCGCGCAAGCTCCAGGAGATGATGGTCAACGTCGTCAACAACGGCACCGCGAACGCCGCGCAGATCCCCGGGGTGGCCGTCGCCGGCAAGACCGGCACCGCCGAGACCGCCGAGGGCCGGGACCCGCACGCGTGGTTCATCTCCTTCGCCCCCGCCGAGGACCCCAAGGTCGCTCTCGCGCTCATGGTCGAGTCCGGCAGCGCCGGCGACGACGCCTCCGGAGGTCACACCGCCGCGCCCATCGCCAAGAGCGTGATGGAAGCGGTGCTGGGTAGATGACCGCGTTGCTCGGGGGCCGATACCGCCCGCTGGGGCGGATCGCGACGGGCGGCATGGGCGAGGTCTGGCGGGCCAGGGACGAGCTGCTCGGCCGCGAGGTGGCGGTGAAGCTGCTGCGCCGGCACGTGGCGGCCGATCCGGCCTTCCGCGAGCGGTTCCGCCGCGAGGCCAGGATCGCGGCGGGGCTGGCCGACCCCGGCATCGCCCAGGTCTTCGACTACGGCGAGGCCGACGACGTCGCCTACCTCGTGATGGAGCTGGTCCCCGGCGAGTCGCTGGCCGGCATCCTGGCGCGCGACGGCAGGCTGAGCGCCGGCAACACCCTCGACGTGGTCTACCAGACCGCCAGGGCCCTGCAGGCGGCGCACAGCTCGGGGATCATCCACCGGGACATCAAGCCGGGCAACCTGCTGGTCACCGGGGCCGGAGTGATCAAGATCACGGATTTCGGCATCGCCAGGGCGCTGGAGGGCTCGTCGATGACCCAGACGGGCACCGTGCTCGGCACCGCCCAGTACGTCAGCCCCGAGCAGGCGTCAGGAGAGCCGCTGACCTTCGCGACCGACGTCTACTCACTCGGCGTGGTCGCCTACGAGTGCCTGGCCGGCCGCCCGCCGTTCGTCGCCGAGACGCAGGTGGCGATCGCGCTCATGCATCTCAGCGAGGATCCGCCGCCGCTGCCCGGGAGCGTGCCCCGGGCGGTGCGGGAGCTGGTCACCGCGTGCCTGTCGAAGGACCCCGAGCGGCGGCCGGCCGGGGCCCGGGAGCTGGCCGGCCGGGCATACGCGCTGCGCGGCTCGCTCGCCCCGGCGGGCGCCGCCGACCTGGCCATGCTCACCGATCCGGCGGGATGGCGGGCGGAGCCCGCCGGCGAATGGCCGCGAGAGGTCACCTCCGCCCTGGCCGCCTCCCCGCCGGCGCCTCCCGGCCCGGCCGCGGGGTCCGGCCCCGGCGGACCGGCCGGGGACTCCCGTCCGGCCACCGCGAGGACGGCACGGACCGTCCCGCGACGCCGGGGCCTGCGCCGGAGGACGGTGATCGCCGCCGCCGCGGGGTGCGCCGCCGCCGTCGGACTGGGCGCGCTGGCGGTCCACAACCTGACCGACCGCCCCGGCGACAGCAGGCCGGAGGAGCCCGCCGTCCGGCTGAGCCCGATCACCAAAACCCCGACGGTCCGGCCGAGCAGGACCAAGCCGGCGACGAGCAGATCGCCCGTCCCACCGGCGAAGCCGACCCGTCCTTCGCCCACGCCGTCGGCTACGGTAAGCACATCGGTCAAACCCAGCCCCCGGCCGACCACGTCGCCATCGCCCAGCCCCAGCCCCAGCCCGACTACCTCGACTCCGACGCCCACCGCCCCGACGGCGACACCGAGCCTCACACCGAGCACCACTCCCGGCACCGGCGACACAGAGCCGCCAAAGGGGGAGACGTGATGCGGCGAGGGGTCGATGATGGACACCGGTGGCCCAAGAGCTCACCGGCACCCAAGATGAACGGTAAGGGACAGTGCAGGAAATGACTCAGCCTCGACGCCTCGGCGATCGCTACGAGCTTGACGGCGTCGTCGGGCGTGGCGGCATGGCCGAGGTATATCGCGCCCGAGACATCCGGCTGGATCGGATCGTCGCCATCAAGACCCTCCGCGCGGACCTGGCGAGAGACCACATCTTCCAGGCCCGTTTCCGCCGGGAGGCGCAGTCCGCCGCGTCGCTGAACCACCCGTCCATCGTCGCTGTCTACGACACCGGCGAGGACGTGGCGGGCGGGGCGCCGGTGCCGTACATCGTGATGGAGTTCGTCGACGGCCGCACGCTGCGCGACCTGCTCCGCGCCGACCGGCGGCTGCTGCCCGAGCGGGCGGCCGAACTGGTCGACGGGATCCTGCGGGCGCTGGACTACAGCCACCGCGGCGGCATCGTCCACCGGGACATCAAGCCGGCGAACATCATGATCACCAACAACGGCGACGTCAAGGTGATGGACTTCGGCATCGCCCGCGCGATGGCCGACTCGGCGGCGACCATGACGCAGACCGCCCAGGTCATCGGCACGGCACAGTATCTGTCGCCGGAGCAGGCCAGGGGCGAGCGGGTCGACGCCCGCAGCGACATCTACTCCACCGGCTGCGTGCTGTACGAGCTGCTGACCGGGCAGCCGCCGTTCACCGGCGACTCCCCCGTCGCGATCGCCTACCAGCACGTGCGCGAGGACCCGATCCCGCCGTCGCAGATCGACCCGGACATCCCCAAGTGGGCCGACGCCATCGTGCTCAAGGCGATGGCCAAGGACCCCGCTCATCGCTACCAGAGCGCCGGGGAGATGCGGGCCGACATCCAGCGGGCGATGTCCGGCATGCCGATGGACGCCCAGACGATGGCGCTGGCCAACAACTACGGCGCGGCCACCCGGACCATGCAGCAGGCCCCCGCCCCCGGCGGACCGGCCACCCAGCGCACCACCGCCGTCCCGGCCTATGACTACGGCACCGAGGAGGGCGGGCGCGGCGAGCGCGGCCGGCGCCGGCAGCAGAGCGGCGGGGGCAACACCGCGGTCAAGACCGCCGCGTGGATCCTGGTCCCGCTGCTGGTCATCGGCGCCTTCATCGGCGTGGGCTACATGTTCCTGAGCTCCCCCGGCGACTCCACCGCCGGCAGCAAGGTCAAGATCCCGTCACTGACCTCGCAGACCGCGGCCTCGGCGACCAAGACGCTGGAGGGGCTGGGCCTGAAGGTCAAGCGGGTCGACAAATACGACGAGGAGCTGGAGAAGGGCACGGTCATCGACACCGACCCGGCCTCCGGCACCGAGGTCGACAAGAACAGCGAGGTCACGCTCACCGTCTCCAAGGGTGTGGAGAAGGTCGAGGTGCCCAACGTGGTCAACATGACCGCGGATGAGGCCAAGGCGGCCCTGGAGGGCGCGGGCTTCGTCCCGAGCCTGCGGACCAAGGTCTCCAACGCCCCGCAGGGCAAGGTGATCGAGAGCAACCCCGAGGCGGGCAAGCAGGCCCCCAAGGGCAGCACGGTCCAGATCTACGTCCCCAAGGAGGCCACTGAGGTTCCGGGCGTGGTCAACCTCACGGTCGGCGACGCCAAGCGGATGCTCAAGGAGGCGGGCTTCCGATACAAGGTCGTCGAGCAGGAGAGCGACCTGCCGGAGGGCACCGTGCTCAGCCAGGCGCCCGAGGCCGGTGCCAAGTACCAGCCGGGCACCACGATCACGCTGGTCGTCTCCAGCGGGCAGGCCCCGGAGCCGACCGAGCCGGCGACGCCCCCGACCCAGGACCCGAACATCACCGAGGACCCGCAGCCGGACACCCAGCCGACGGATCAGCAGACCGAGGACCCGTTCGTCGAGGACCCGCCCAGCGACGACCTGGGCGGCTGACCGCCGGCCCGTGAGGGCCCCATGAGGACGGCCCCCGCCACCGGCGGGGGCCGTCCTGTCGTCGTAGCACGGGGGCCAGTTCTCCGGGGCCGGGGACAGGGCCTGGCTGGGACGTGAGGGCCCGATCTCCTCGGGGCCGAGGCCCGGAGTCCGGTGGACCCGGTCTCTCCACACTCGGGCTTTTCAGCGCTCAGGCTTCTCAGCGCTCGGACTCTCCACGCTCAGGCTTTTCAGCGCTCGGGCTTCTCCGCGGTCCGGGGCGCTCGTCCTCGGGGACGAGAAGAGCCCTTCCGCCACTCGGGGGCGATGGCGGAAGGGCTCACTGGTTAGTCGTTCAAGACGGTCGTGGCGTTACACGATTCCCGCGAGCCAATTTCCGAGCAGTCCGTGGCCGTGTTCGGAGATCACCGATTCGGGGTGGAACTGCACACCCTCGACGGGCGCGGTGCGGTGGCGCAGGCCCATGACCAGGCCGTCGCCGGTGGTCGCGGTGATCTCCAGGATCTCCGGGACCGTCTCCGGCACCACGGCCAGCGAGTGGTAGCGCGTCATGGTCACCGGGGACGGCAGCCCGGCGAAGACGCCGCGGCCGTCGTGCGTGATCGCGCTGGTCCGGCCGTGCATCAGCTCCGGAGCCCGCGCCACGGTGGCGCCGTGGGCGACCGCGATGGCCTGGTGGCCGAGGCAGACGCCGAGCAGCGGGATGCCGTGGGTCTCGCAGTGACCGACGAGCGGGACGCTCACCCCGGCGTCCTCGGGGGTGCCGGGCCCCGGGCTGATCAGGACCCCGTCGAAACCCGTCGCGTCCTCGGGCACGACGTGGTCGCGTGGGCGCACGTCGCAGGTGGCGCCGAGCTCACGGAGGTATTGGACGATGGTGTGGACGAAGCTGTCGTGGTTGTCCACGACCAGGATGCGGGCCATCAGCCCACCGTGGTGTGGTCGAAGGAGACGCGGGGTTCGAGCCAGGGGAACACGACATACCAGAGTACGGCCGCCGCCAGCCCCGCCAGCACCACCGCGACGAACACCTTGGCCGCCGGGCCGCCGGGGAACAGCCGCCAGATCCAGCCGTACATGGGACTCTCCTCATCTGCGACGGTCCTCACTCTCGTCCAGCTCCCCGAAGACGATGAGCCGCTGCGCGGCGGAGTACTCCGGGTGACAGGTGGACAGGGTGATGAGGGCCCTGGTGGGCTTGCGGCCGGGCTGGCCGGGGACCGGGGCGATGACTCCGACCTCGGTCGGTTCGACGACGCGGGTGCCGGTGACCCGGTAGGTGTAGCGGGCCTCGCGGGCGTCGACCACGATCTCGTCGCCCCGGCGGAGCTCGTCGATCCGGTTGAAGGGCGCGGCGTAGGTGGTCCGATGCCCCGAAAGCACGAAATTTCCAGTCTTTCCTGGCATGGCGGAGCCGGGATAGTGGCCCGGACCCATCCGCAACTGGTCGAAGCCGACCCCCTCCACGACGGCGTAGCCGTAGTCGTCTCCGAACCGGGGGATGCTCAGCAGCGCCATCGCCCCGCCGAGCCGGATCCGGCCGGGCCCGGCGGGCTCTTTCCGCTCCTCGGCGAACTCCTTGAGGAGCTGCCCGCGCAGCACTGTCTGCTGCTGGACCGTGTAGGTACCGGTCCCCCAGAGGAGATATGCGCAGAAGAGCAGAATGATCACCCCTGCGGTGATGCTCAGCTCCCCGAACGTTCTCAGGGCGGCTCTCATGGGCTCAGGCTAATGACGGCAGATCATCCCGGACGGGTATGGACCGCGCGGTTGGCCCAAGGTTTGCGCTGTGATGATCCCTTCTGGGATCGCCATGTCCCGTGTGTGCCGACTATTCTTACTCGGGTCTTCGCCCACCAGCGATTACGCTAGCTGACACACCCTGCGCGCGATCCGGATCGCGCAGGGTCGACGCAGGAGAGACCCCAGTGCCCAAGCCCAAGACTCGTAAGAAGGCGGTCTACACCCCGCCGCAGACGACCCAGCAGGTCAAGATGAGCCCGCGCTGGCTGGCGCCGGTCATGGTGGCCTCCTGGATCATCGGGATCCTGTGGATCGCCGTCTACTACGTGGCGCCCAGCGCGCCCTTCATCGGCGCCCTCACCAACTGGAACCTGCTGATCGGGTTCGCTTTCATCATCTTCGGTGTGGTGTTGTCCACCCGCTGGCGTTAGTTTTTTCCACAGAATTTATCCACACCCTGGGGAAGCATCAGGGTGTGGATCAGCCGGAGAGGCCGTACGCGGCCTGGAAGGCGTACGGCGGCAGCAGCGCGACCAGCGCGAGGAGCACCACGAGCACCGCCACGCAGCCTCCCCACTGGACCGCGTTGCGGCTCTTCGGCGGGGCGTAGGCGAGGATCCCGCTCACCAGGGCGCCGGTGATCAGGCCGCCCAGGTGTCCCTGCCAGCTGATGTTGGAGATGACGAAGGTCAGCGCCGCGTTGATGCCGATCAGCCAGAGCACGCCGCGGGCGTCGTAGCCGAGCTTCCTGGAGACCACGAACAGCGCGCCGAACATGCCGTAGATCGCGCCCGAGGCGCCTACCGCGATGTTGCCGAACAGGTAGATGGCGACGGAGCCGCCGAGCGCGGACAGCAGGTAGAGCGCCAGGAAGCGCAGCGAGCCGAGGCGCCGCTCCAGCTCGGGGCCGATGGCGTAGAGGGCCCACATGTTGAACAGGATGTGGGTGAGCGCGAAGGAGCCCGAGCTCAGTGGCATGTGCAGGAAGGCCCCGGTGATCAGCCGCCACCACTCGCCCCCGTAGGCGACGTTGCCGGAGCTCATCGCGAAATGGCTCAGCACCCAGTCGGGGCTGAGGGTCTCCGCGGCGTAGGCCAGGATGTTGACGATCAGCAGCGCCCAGGTGACCCGGGGCGTGGTGACCGCCCGGCCGCCGAAGACCGACTGCGCCTGCCGTACCGTCTTGTTGCCCTGGGACACGCACTCGGGGCACTGGAAGCCGACAGAGGCGTCACGCATGCAGTCGGGACAGATGGGACGGTCGCAGCGCTGGCAGCGCACGTAGGTCTCACGGCCGGGGTGCCGATAGCACGTGGGAACGGCGGCGGTGTCAGGCTCGCTGGGTGGCTGGGTGGTCATGGCGTCTCGCTGGCCCCTTCGACCGTGCTGTTATCCACAGACTGCCAGCCTATTCATGATCCTGAGTGTCCGGGCACGTGAAACGGCGGCCTCCTCGCGGAGACCGCCGCTCCGCGGGCGTCAGCCCTGGACGCGGTCGATGGTGACCGACTCCAGCACGACCGGGTCCTTGGGCCGGTCACGGGCGTCGGTGTCGGTCTTGATGATGGCGTCGACGACGTCCTGACCCTCGACGACCTCGCCGAAGATGGAGTGCTTGCCGTTGAGGTGCGGCGTGGGCACCACCGTGATGAAGAACTGCGAGCCGTTGGTGCCCTTGCCGAACTGGATGCCGGCGTTGGCCATGGCGAGCAGGTAGGGACGGTTGAAGTAGAGGTCGGGGTGGATCTCGTCGTCGAACTTGTAGCCCGGGCCGCCGGTGCCCTGGCCGAGCGGGTCGCCGCCCTGGATCATGAAGCCGTCGATGACCCGGTGGAAGATCGTCCCGTCGTAGAGCTTGTCGGTGGTCTTCTCGCCGGTCTGCGGGTTCACCCACTCCCGGGTGCCCTCGGCCAGCTCGACGAAGTTGCGCACGGTCTTGGGCGCGTGGTCCGGGAAGAGCTGGATCTTCACGGTGCCGCGGTTGGTCTTCAGGTTCGCGATCAACTTCTCAGCCACGATCGGATTGCCCCCTTCTGGTATTGGCTAAAGCCTCTGCAACATAGTGCTCTTGTGGTGTTTTAACGGTTGCGGCCGTAGCCGGTCCATCTAGCATCCTCCCACGGCTGGTCATGATTGAGCCTCGCCCGATCGGGCAGGGGAGGCAACGGGGCCCCGACGACTGGGGAGGTTGAAGTGCCTCTTGCACAATTTGGAAAGCGCCACATCGAAATAGTGATACCGGACACGCGGCTGGGTTACATGAAGGCTCAGCTCGCACGCGCCGCCGACCGGGTGGGCCCGATGGCCACCCACGCCCGCGACACGGCCGCCCATGCCCGCGACGCGGCGACCAACGCCCGCGTCGCGGCCAACGAGAAGGTCTATCTGGCCAGGGGATGGGCGGCACCCAGGCTGGACGCCGCCGCCCACTCCTTCGAGGAACAGCTCGCACCGAAGGTCAGCGCGCTGCTGTCGCAGGCCGCCACGAAGATCGATCCCACTCCGGCGGCCAGGTCACGCAGATGGCCGATGGTCCTGCTGTTCACCGGTCTCGCGGTCGGGGCCATCGGCTTCGCGATGTACCGCAAGAGCACCGACCAGTGGACCGAGGCGATGAAGGACAGCACGTCCGACGCGTCCCGCTGGATGAGTGAGAAGGCGCACGCCACGGCGGACAAGGCCGTCGAGATGGCGCACGGCGTCAGGTCGAAGGCCGGTTCCACGGCAGGCGGGCCAGGCGACAAGGCCGAGACCGAGGCGGATCAGGCCTCCACCAAGATGCCCTGATTTATCGGATCACTCCGGTTATCGGAGTACGGCCTGCGCCCCGGTCGCGGGCCGTACTCCTGTGTGCCGACCGTGTTGACTCTCGCACCAAGCGCTTGTTAGAACGTGTTCCTCAGGCCGAAGGAGCACCGATGACGCTGTCGCCGCTCGACGACTACCCCGTCCACCAGTCGCCCGACGTGATGCGGCACGTCGTGACCTCCGACCGCAACTTCTACGACCGGTACTACTTCAACTGTCACGCCGGCTCCGACGAGCTGATGCTGATCGTCGGAGCCGGCCAGTACCCCAACCTCGGCGTCACCGACGCCTTCGCCTGCGTGCGCCACCGGGACCTGCACCGGGTCGTCCGAGCCTCCCGAGAGCTCGGCGACGACCGGATGGACACCCGGATCGGCCCGTTCCGGATCGAGGTGATCGAGGGGCTCAGGCGGCTGCGGATCGTGCTCGACCCCAACGAGCACGGCCTGTCCTACGACCTGACCTGGGAGGCGACCATCCCGGCCACGCTGGAGCCCCGGCACCATGTGCGCAGGCAGGAGCGGGTCGTGTTCGACTCCTCCCGGATGGCCCAGACCGGCCGGTGGAGCGGGCACATCCTGATCGGCGACGAGCGCGTCGAGGTCACCCCCGACCGGTGGCAGGGCACCCGCGACCGCTCCTGGGGCATCCGGCCGGTCGGCGAGCCCGAGCCCCCCGGGATCCAGGCCCGCGACCCGGGCACCTTTTACTGGCTCTACACCCCCGTCCAGTTCGACGACCACGCCATCCTGTGCATCCTCCAGGAGGACGACAAAGGCCGCCGGGTGCTGGAGGAGGCGGTCAGGGTGTGGGGCTTCGGATCTCCCCGGGAGGGCGAGCAGGAATACCTCGGCCGCCCCGAGTACCGTCCCGAATACGTGGCCGGCACCCGGGACGTGCGAGAGGCGACGATCTCCTTCTCGCCGCCGGGCGGCAGGCCCTTCGACGTGCGCTGCACCCCGATCCTCCCGGTGCACCTGATGGTGGGCACCGGATATGGCCTGGAACCGGACTGGAGGCACGGCATGTATCAGGGCCCCGGCACGGTGGTCCAGGGCGTTACCCACACCCTGCCGGAGGACGCCGCCCGCATGTGGGGCCTGGTCGACGCGGTCGGCCGGTTCGAATACGACGGCCAGGTCGGCTACGGCCTGTACGAGTACTGGGCCCTGGGCCCGCACCCGTCCTTCCCCGACGCCTGATCCCGCCCGGTGCGGGCCGCGCCGCCGGAGTCCCGCCCAGGCTCCCACCGGGTACGGACCGCACCGCCGGAGTCCCGTCCAGGCTCCCACCGGGTACGGCCCGCACCGCCGGAGTCCCGCCCGGCGCGGACCGCGCCGCCGGGCTCCGTCCGGTACGGCGCCGGGCCCTGTCCGTCACGGCCGCGCGTCACCGGGCTACCGGCCGCCGGCCTCCTCGGCCGGCTCCGCCTTGAGGTCCTCGGCCCGCTCCGCCTTGTGGAAGCAGGTGACGATCGCGCCCTCGGCGGGCGGCACGGCCTTGCCGGCCTCTACCTCCTCGGCCGGGAGGACCCTGGCCGCGACAGTCTCGTCGTCCTTGGGCGAGAGGATCCCGCCCTTCTCGGTCCCGGCCTGCTCCGACGAGTCGAGCGGGGTGGCCGGCAGGGCGGGGACGGTCTTCACCGCGTCGGTGGACCCGGGGGCCTCCGCTCCCTCGGGGAGCTTGGCGATCTCCGTCCCGTCGGGCAGCTTGGTGACCGTCACCCCCACGGTGAGCTCGGGGATCTCCGCCCCCTCGGGGAGCTTGTCGATCTTCATCCCGGTCGCGGGCATGGTGGCCTTCGCCGGCGTGCCGCCCTTGGCCTGGAGCTCCTTCACCTCGGCCTCGGTGAGCTTGCGTGCGAGGACGGCATGACCCTCGGCCCCCTCGCACGTGACGGTGACGGCCTTGTCCGGCGTGGTCGGGGCGGGGGCGTCGGAGGCGCTGGCCGCCCCGGTCAGGGTCGCCATCAGAGCGCCGGCGGTGACCACGGCCGCGGCGAGGTAACGGATGCGCATTCTTGCTCTCCTCGGTTGATCGGATCTGACGGCCACACCGTCCCGCGCGCCACCTGAACCCACGCTGAACGCGGCCGAACCCGTCTTCAGGTTGGCTTTAGGTGGGGTACGGCACGCTGGGCGGCATGCGCGTGCTGCTGGTTGAGGACGAGAAGCGCCTGGCCGACCTGCTGAAGGGCGGCCTGGCCGGCGAGGGGTTCGCCGTAGACGTCGCCCACGACGGGCGCGACGGGCTGTGGATGGCGAGCGAGAACGCCTACGACGTGATCGTGCTCGACGTCATGCTGCCCCGGATGAACGGCTACACCGTCTGCGCCAGGCTCCGCGAGGCGGAGAACTGGACGCCGATACTGATGCTCACCGCCAAGGACGGCGTGCACGACGAGGCCGAGGCCCTGGACACCGGGGCCGACGACTTCCTGTCCAAGCCGTTCTCCTACGTGGTGCTGCTGGCCCGGCTGCGCGCGCTGGTGCGCCGGGGCGGCCAGGCCAGGCCGGTCTCCATCACGGTGGGCGACCTGACCGTCGATCCGGCCGGGCTCCGCTGCCGCCGGGGCGAGGTGGAGATCTCCCTCACCCCGAAGGAGTTCGCGGTCCTGCACGGTCTGGCCCGCAGGCAGGGTGAGGTGGTCTCCAAGAGCGAGCTGCTGGCGCAGGCGTGGGACTTCTCCTACGACGGCGACCCGAACATCGTCGAGGTCTACATCAGCGCGCTACGCCGCAAGATCGACGCTCCGTTCGGCCGGTCGTCCCTGGTGACCGTGCGCGGCGCCGGATACCGGCTGGAGGCCTGAGATGTCGCGCCTGTCGGTCAGGGTCAGGGCGACTCTCGCCGCCACCGCCATCGTCGCGGTCGCGCTGGGCGTCGCGGCGGCGGTGCTCGTCGGCGTGCTCCGGGGCAGCCTCGTGGAGAGCGCTTCGGCCGACGCCGTCCGGCGCGCCGACGTCACCGCCGGCCTGATCACCGCGAGCCCCGGCGTCCTCGTCAGCAAGCAGGCCGAGTCGCTGGATCCCGACATCCAGGTCCTCGACAAGGACGACCTTCCGGCCGGGGAGTGGGGAGCGGCCATCGCCCAGCCTGTCCAGCCAGCCCGGCCGGTCCCCCTCGGACCGACCGCCTACGGACCGACCGTCTGCGGACCGACCGGCCCGGAGACGTCCGGTCCCGGGCCCGGCGGCCCCACGCCGGGCGGCCCCGGCTCGGGCGTCACCCGGCCGGGTTACCTCAAGTCGGACACCACCCGGCCGGGTTACCTCAAGTCGGACACCACCCGGCCGGGTGACCTCAAGTCGGACACCACCCGGTCGGCCAAGTCCGAGCCGGACGCCACTCGGTCAGACGACCTCGGACTGGACACCACCCGGCCGGTCACCGGCCGGGAGGCGGCTGTCCTGGAGGCCGCCGTGGCCGCCGAGCGGTGGGCGCCCGCGAGCATGTTCACGGTGGCCACCATGCCCGTCGAGACCGTTGAGGGCACGCTGCTCGTGCGGGCCAGGGCCTCCCTGGAACCCGCCAAGGCCGCCCTGGAGAGCCTGAACGGACTGCTGCTGCCCGGCATCCCCGGACTGCTCCTGCTGGTCGCGGCCCTGACCTGGCTGGCGGTCGGCCGGGCGCTCGCGCCGGTCTCGGCCATCCGCGCCGAGATGGCCGACATCACCGCCAGCGATCTGCACCGCCGGGTCCCGGTGCCGCGCTCCCGCGACGAGATCGCCCGCCTCGCCGAGACCATGAACCGCACGCTCGACCGCCTGGAGCTGGCCGTCGACCGGCACAAGCGCTTCGTCGCCGACGCCGCCCACGAGCTGCGCAGCCCGCTGGCCGTCCTGCGGACCCGACTGGAGCTCGCCCCACCCGGACCGCTGGCGGCCGAGGCGCTGACGGACGTGGAGCGGATCCAGGCGCTCACCTCCGACCTGCTGCTGCTGGCCCGCCTGGACGCCGGTGAGCCGGCCTGTCACGGCGAGGTGGATCTCGGCCAGGTCGCCGCCGAGGAGGCGGCCCTGTCCCGGCCCAGGCCGGAGATCCGCGTCGGGCTGGAGGTGGCCGCCGACGTGGTGGTCCGCGGCTCCGCCGAGGAGCTGCGCCGCCTGGTGGCCAATCTGGTGGACAACGCGGTACGGCACGCGGACTCCGCGGTCACCGTCCGCCTGACCCTGGAGGACGGCGAGGCCGTACTCGACGTGTGCGACGACGGACCCGGCATCCCGGCCGAGCACCGTGAGGCGGTCTTCGACCGGTTCACCCGGCTGGACGAGGCGCGGGACCGGGACGCGGGCGGGTCCGGCCTCGGCCTCGCCATCGCCCGGGACATCGCGGTACGGCACGGCGGCGGCCTGCACGTCGCCGAGGGAGACCTCGGGGCCCGGCTCCGTGCCCGTTTCCCGCTCAGTCCGCCGGCCGGGTGAAGGGCCCGTCCCCGCTCAGCCGATCGGTAGGGCGGGAGGGGCCGTTCCCATCCGGCCGGGTGAAGGGCCCGTCCCCGCTCAGCCGATCGGCAGGGTGTAGGTGGTCGTGCGCTGCTCGACCTCGAATCCGGCGCGGGTGTAGACCCCCAGGGCGCCGGTCGGGTTGTCGGCGTCCACCCCCAGCCCGGCCTTCGCGTAGCCCTGGGCGCGGAACTCGGCGAGGGCGTGGGCGAGCAGCGCGCCGGCCACCCCCTTGCCCCGCCACTCCCGCAGGGTGCCGATGATCTGGATCCACGCCTCGCGGACCCCGGTGGCCTCGGTGTCGGCCTCGTAGTAGTAGGTGAGCAGCACCGCCACGCTCCCGCCCGACCGGTCCCGGACGAGGAAGGAGCTCTCTGGACGGAAGGCCCGCACACCGACGACGGCGCGCCTCCAGCTCTCCGGGGTGTGGGGGGTGCTGCCCCAGTGGTCGGCGAAGGACGCGTTGTACACCTCGCGGGCGGCCTCCTGGAGATCCCCGCGACAGGTGACGATCTCCAGGCCGCCGGGCAGGACGGCCGCGGGCGGCGCCACGCCCAGGTCGCGGCTCATGCCGTAGAACCACCGGGCGGGGGTCATCCCCTTCCGGACGGCCAGCGCGGCCGCGCCCTCGTTGCTGTCGAAGGCGTGGAGGTGGAGTTCGAGCGGCCGGCCGGGGAAGCGGCGTCCGTGCAGCACCGGCGTGGTGCGGACGGCCCAGTCGAGCAGGTGGCCGCCGAGGCCGCGGCGCCGGTACGCCGGGTGGACCGCGCCCCACAGGGTCATCTTGTGGACCGGGTCGGCGGTGGGGCGGCAGGCGGTGACGCCGAAGGCCACCATCCTGTCCCCGTCCCACGCGGCCAGGGTGCCCTCGGCCAGGTCGAGCAGCGGGTTGTCGAGGTCGTCGGCGAGGTCACCGGCGCCGTAGTTCTCCCCGACCCGGTCCGCCCTCTCGACCTCGGCGAGCAGTTCCGCCCAGCTACCCGCGTCGTCCCTGGTCAGCGGAGCCCAGTCGAACATCATGATCAACAGCATATGTTGACATACGGCCATACGGCCAAGGATTTTCACCGCCGTGCGGGCCAGTCCGTACAGCGGGCCGGGGCCCGCTGTACGGTCATCCAGGACGGCCCGCACGGTCACCAGGGCGGCCCGCGCGGCCGTTCAGCGGCGGGTGAAGACGGGCACCCACGAGCCGGGCCGCTGACTGTTCTCGCGGTAGCCGGTGAGCGGCACGGCCTCGCCCCCGTTCACGTCCACCAGGAGCAGCCGGTTGCGGAACTCGCTGCCGACGCAGCTGTTGAACCCCTTGGACTCGCACGCCCACGTGATCACGTGGTCGTCGTCCGCCCAGGCGACGAGCTGCTCGACCCACTGCCCCTCGATCGGCTTGACCGATATGACCTCGCCGGTGCGCACGTCCTTCAGGCCCATGGCCGCGTTCTTGTCCGGGCTCCGGGCCGCGATCCACCGGCCGTCGGGCGACACCCCGGCGGTCTCGTAGGTGTCGGCCGCGCCCGGCGGCCCCTGCCGCGGGTTTCCGTCCAGGTCGTAGAACTTCTTGGTGCCGGGCGGAGTGCTGTTGTGCTCCCAGACCAGGGTGCCGTCCGTGCTCCAGGCGAAGTCCAGGCGACCGCCGAAGCGGTTGTTCTCGTCCGGCTCCAGCGGGTGGAACGCGGCCTGCCCGCTGTCCATGTCGACGACGGTGTAGCCGGTCCGGGTCGTGGGCAGCATCTCCCGGCTGTTGTTCACCAAGGGGTAGGACTCGTCGGGATTGCCGCCGTAGTTGGTGACCAGCAGCTTCCTGGCGTCGGGAGACCAGCTCACGGCCCCGGCCGGGCGCTCCAGGTCGATCCACCGGACCTCGTCCCCCGGGGTGGTGATCACCCCGACCCGCCGTGCGGGGACCGTCTCCATCACCGCGACGGACTGCCCGCCCTGCGCGACGTCGAGCCACGCCCACGGCGTCCGCTCGTAGGTCTGCCGGCCCTTGTCGTAGCGGTACCAGGTCCGCCTCAGCACCTGCCGTCCGTTGGGGATCCTCTCCTCGTCCCAGACGTAGTAGGAGTAGAGCGCCGTACCGCCCGCCGCCACCAGGGTCTTCGGCGGCGTGGACTCCAGGTCGCCCACGGTCTCCGTGGACGGGCTCGGATCGGTCAGGACGGCGATGGCGGGCCGCGCGTCGCCGCCCCCCGCCCCCTGGAGCAGCGCCGGGACCGTGAGCGCGCCCGCCACGACGGCCGCGGTCGCCCCCGCGACCACCGCGAACGTCCTGCCCCTGGCACGCCGGCGCTTCCCGAGCGCCTTCGACGCCAGGTCCGTGGGGACCTGCGCCTCGTCGGACCAGTCGTGAAGGGTCCGCCTGACGAGCTCGTCGATGGTCATGCCGTGGCCTCCCCGAAGATCGTGTACGGCTCCCGCAGCTCGGGTGCGAGCTCGCGCAACCTGGCCAGGGAGCGGTGGGCGGTGCTGCGGACCGTGCCCACCGAACAGCCGAGGATGTCGGCCACCTCGGCCTCCGGCAGGTCCTCGTAGTAGCGCAGGATCAGCACGGCCCGCTGCCGGGCCGTCAGCCGGGCCAGCGCGCGACGCATGACCAGCTGCAGCTCGACCCCGTGCGTGCCGTCGGCCACGGCCCGGTCGGGCGGCTGGGCGATGACAGTCTCCCGTCGCCGCCGCCACCAGGAGACCTGCTGGCGGTACATCGCCCGACGGACGTATGCCTCGGGTGCGTCCACGCTCCGCCACCTGACGACCGTTCTGGCCAGCGCGGTCTGCAGCAGGTCCTCCGCCGCGTGCTGGTCGCCACCGGTCAGCAGGTAGGCCAGGCGCATCAGCGCGGGGGACCGCGCCGAGACGAATTCGCGGAACCGTCGCTCCTCTGCGGCGTCCACGATCACCTCCACTGTGTGGTTACGCCCTACAGACGCACCGGGTGGCCGCCGCTATGCTCCGTGTGCCGTACGGATCCGGAGCGGTGCCGCCCCTTGCCAGGTCACGTGTAGGTGAGCGCGGGGTACAGGAACAGCATCCAGGAGCCCACTCCGACCTTCAGCAGCGCGTCGATGCCGCCCACCAGGCGGAGCGGCGACCTCGGCGTCACCTTCAGCCCGATCCAGGCGTTCAGCGACGTCACCACGCCGAGGATCGCGATCAGCGGCCCGTGCGCCATCCCCATGACGACGAAGTGCAGGCCGACCACGAACAGGATGCTCAGGATCATGGTCCGGTCGTCCCGGTCCTTGAACGTGGTGACCACGTAGTAGATGAGACCGGCCTCGACGACGAAGGAGGCGACCAGTGCGGCGATCTGCACCGGGGAGGGCGTGCCCAGGGACGGCTTCAGCAGCGCGCTGAGACCGCTGGCGACGAATCCGGTGACGAACCCGCCGATGCCGAGCGGTATCCACTTGCTGGGGAAGATCCAGCCGAGCAGGAAGCCGAGGCCGACGAAGATGAGGAAGAGGCCGCCGCCGCGGATCAGCGGATAGGGATGGGGCGGGACGGCGTCCAGTGCGAGCAGGGGGATCATGACGCTCTTTCGGTCAGCGCATTGACTCTGGCAACCTGACCTTAAAGCCATAAACGAGATCTATCGCGTTTTGACCAGAAATGTGATCACGCCCGCACCGAGGGTGACCTCCGGCCCCCTGTCGCGCGCCCGCCGCCCGGCCGCCCAGGACCTCACCCGCCGCAGTGGACCGCGCCGCCGGGCACGGCCAGGCGCAGCGCCTCGGCGAGCGCGGCGACGTGCGGCCGCGTCAGGCGCCGGCGCGCGACGGCCACCCCGATGTAGCGGGCGGGGCGCGGCGGCCTGACCGGTACGGCCACCAGCTCCGCGGACGGCCGGAGCGCGACCTCGGGGATCATCGCGATACCCACGCCGGCGGCGACCAGCACCTGGGCGAAGAAGTAGTCGGTGGTGCTGGCCGAGACGCGCAGCTCGGAGCCGGCGAGCGTGGCGTAGCGGTGGAGGAAGTCCCCGGTCTTGAGGCAGCCCAGCACCCATCGCTCGGCGACGATCTCGGCCAGGTCGACCGACGCGCGGCCGGCGAGCCGGTGGCCGGCGGGCACGACGACGGACATCGGGTCCTCCATCAGCGGCATCCACGTCAGGCGCGAACGGTCGCCGGGCCGGACCGGCGGCGGACTGTCGAAGTGGTAGGCCAGCGCGATGTCGGCCCGCCCCTCGCGGATCATCGGCAGGCTGCCCTCCGGCTCGTGCTCCAGCACGGTCAGCTCGACCTCCGGGTGATCGGCGGTGAAGCGGGCGAGCGCGGCCGGCAGCAGATAACGGCCTCCGCTGGTGAACGTCGCGACGGTGAGGGTGGCGCGGCCGGTCGTGAACCGGTCGATCTGTTCCTGGGTGTGCCGCAGCTCCGCCGAGATCGTCTCGGCGGCCTCGACGAGCAGCCGGCCCGGCTCGGTGAGCACCGCCCCGCGGGTGCTGCGGTGGACCACCGGCGTCCCGAGCGTCCGCTCCAGCGCGGCGATCTGCTGGGAGACCGCCGACGGGGTGAGCAGCAGCGCGGCGGCGGCCCGGCTGAAGCTGCCGTGCCGGGCGACCTCGCTCAGGATCCGCAGCCGCTGGACATCGATCATCAGTTTCCCTAACAGCCGCTTAAGCAGATCACCACTTCTGCTTAAAACCGTATATGGACAGGATGAAGGCATGAAAGAGGTATGCGTCATCGGCGGCAGCCGCTACTTCGGCCGGCACCTGGTCGTAGGGCTACGGGACCGGGGCGTCGACGTCACGCTCGTCAACCGCGGCTCGCAGGCGCCGCCCCCGGGCGTGACCCACGTCGTGGCCGACCGCGACGACGAGCGGGGGCTCGCCCGGGCACTGGGCACCCGCACCTTCGACGTGGTCGTCGACCAGGTGTGCAACACGCCGCTCCAGGCCGCCGTCGCCGCGCGGGTCTTCGCCGGACGCACCGGACGGTATGTGATGACCTCGACCATCGAGGTCTACGACCACTCCCCGGCCGGCGGCGTCCCCGCGTCCCCGGCCGGTGGCGTCCCCGCGGCCGTTCCCGGCACCCCGATGGCCGAGACGGCCGTCGACCCGGAGCTGTGGCCGGTGGATCCGGGCCTGCCCTGGCACGACCGGGCGTTCCTGGAGAGCCAGTACGGCGAGGGCAAGCGGCAGGCCGAAGCGGTCTTCACCCGCGAGGCCGCGTTCCCCTTCGTCACCGTGCGGTCCGGTCACGTCATGGGCGGCGGCCCGGCCGACTTCACCGGCAGGCTCCGGCACTACGTCGAGCGGATCCGCGCGGGCCGCCCCATCGTGGTCCACCGTGACAACCATCCGTCGTCGTTCGTCCACCACAGGGAGATCGCCGAGTTCCTGCGGTGGACGGCGGGCGCCGACTTCACCGGCGCCGTCAACGCCCGTTCCCACGGTGAGTTCGACGTCTTCGAGCTGTGCGACCGGATCGCCTCGCACACCGCCGCCCGGCCGGTCTACGACAGGTCCGGGGGCGCCGAGGTCTCGCCGTACTCGTTCGGCCACTACTACGGCATGGACAACAGCCGGGCCGGCCGGCTCGGCTTCGCCTTCTCCCACACCCGCGACTGGCTGCCCGACGCCGTCGCCCAAGCACTGTGAGGTCACCGGACATGCGTACCCGCCACATCGGCGACGTCCCGGTCAGCGCCGTCGGACTGGGCGCCATGCCCCTGTCGATCGAGGGCCGGCCGGACGACCGCCGGGCGGTCGCCACCGTCCACGCCGCGCTCGACGCCGGCGTGACGCTGATCGACACCGCCGACTCCTACCACTGGCACGCCGGCGAGAGCGGCCACAACGAGGAGCTGGTCGCCCGCGCGCTCGCCGCGTACGGCGGCGGCACCGCGGAGGTGCTCGTCGCCACCAAGGGCGGCCGGGGCCGGCCGGGCGACGGCTCGTGGACGGTCGACGGCTCACCGGACCACCTCAAGCGGGCCTGCGAGGCGTCGCTCAAGCGGCTCGGCGTCGACACGATCGGGCTGTACCAGCTCCACAAGCCGGACCCCGCCGTCCCCTGGGCCGACTCCGTCGGCGCGCTGGCCGAGCTGCTCGACGAGGGCAAGATCCGCATGGCCGGCGTCTCCAACGCCGACGCCGGGCAGATCCGCCAGGCGCACGACATCCTGGGAGGCAGGCTGGCCTCGGTGCAGAACCGGTTCTCCCCGGCCGTCCGCGCCGGCGAGCCGGAGCTGCGCCTCTGCGAGGAGCTGGGCGTCGCGTTCCTGCCCTGGAGCCCGCTCGGCGGCATCTCCCGCAGCTCGCTCGACGGCCGGTCCCGCTCCGGCGCGCCCGACCCGGCGTACGCCGCCTTCCACGCGGTCGCGCGTGAGCACGGGGTGAGCCCGCAGCAGGTCTGTCTCGCCTGGCTGCTGGCCCGGTCCCCGGCCACCGTCCCGATCCCCGGGGCCAGCCGCCCCGAGACGGCCCGCGACTCCGCGGCGGCCGCCGGCCTGGTGCTCGGCGCGGACGAGATCACCCTGCTGGAGGCCGCCGGGAGCCGGTAGGCCCTCCTGAGCCGGTAGGCCCTCCTCCCGGTGGCCGCCCGGCCGGCCACCGGTCCTGACGCCGCGTCACCCGGCGTCAGGAGGGATCGTCACGGAGACCGCTCGCCGACAACCTCTGCCGGCGTGCGGCGAGGCGGCGGAAGCCGAAGACGAGGAACGGCACCGCGGCGGCGAGGGCCACCAGCCCGGCGAGTGTGACCGTCAGCATCAGGGGGGAGTCCAGCGAGGCCGGCGGGCCCCAGGTGCCGGCCTTCTCCGGGAAGGTGAGGGTGCCGGTCACCGTGTGCTTGACCCGGCCGCTCTGGAGGGCGAGATGGAACTTCCACGGCCCGTCCGGGAGGCCCTCTCCCAGGACCACGGCCATCTCCCCGCGCTCTCCCGGCGCCACGGTCACGTTGCGGGCGGCCCGGAAGGGGCCGGCGCTGAGCGAGCTCGGGCCGTCGGACAGCGACAGCTGCCCGCTGATGTCCAGGGCGCGTTCGCCCGTGTTGAAGACGCTCGCCACGATCCGCGGCCGGCCGTCCTCGGCGCGCTGCGGGAGCACCTCGCCGACCCGGAAGTCCGACGGGGGTTCACCGCCCGGCCCGACGTCGAGATAGGTGCGGATCCCGACCCGGTTGACGAGGGCGACGTTCCCCTGCGGACCGGGGGCCGACGAGGAGACCTCCGCCCAGATGACGGCGTATCGCTCTCCCCTGACGGCCATCGCCGGCACGTCGATCGTGGCCTTGGCCGTCGCGCTGCCGTGCGCCTTCAGGTCGACCGCGGAACGGCTGAGCCTGATCCACGAGCTCAGCTCGTTCGGGGTGCGGGCCGGCGCGAACGCGAAGCCGCCCTTGCCGACGGAGGCGCCGCTCGCGTAGAGCTCGACGTGCTGGGGCCTGGACGAGCTGTTGGTGACCTTGAAGCGCCTCGTGAACTCGGTGCCGGGGTTGACGTGGTCGACGATGAAGATGCGGGCCCGCGGGTCGTCCATGCGGTTGGCCGGGGCCTCCAGGAGCATGATCCCGATGGACTCCTTCCCGGCCCCGCGGGTGTCCTTCCCGGCCGTACGGGAGCCCGGTCCGGCAGGACGGGAGCCCACGCCGGCCGGATGAAGATCTCCGGCCGTACGGGAGCCCGGTCCGGCAGGACGGGAGCCCACGCCGGCCGGATGAAGATCTC